>CAYOIS010000042.1:0-12723 GCA_964404055.1 uncultured Anaerolineae bacterium
GAATGCCGTTTTGGGCCCTTTCAACACCACTTCTCTTCATGGCTCATTGCGAGCATCCCCATTAGAGGATTGATAAGCCCTGGCAAGTGCTACTTTTAGTTGCCAAAAAGCCCGTTGGGTGTTATAATTGATTAAGATTAGGCAGAATAGCCCTTGAGGAAAAGTGGGGTAACCCCACTTTTCTTATTGTCAAGAACTTTAAGGAGTGAGGGCATGAGAAACGAGTTGATATTGGCGATTAAACAACTGAGCGAAGAAAGGAAGCTCCCACCGGATGTGATACTTAAGGTAGCTGAGGATGCTGTGGCCTCAGCTTACAAGAAAGACTATGGACCGGCTATGAACGTGAGGGCTAAGATTGACCCGAAAACGGGCCAGGTAAAAATCTTCTTGGACAAAACGGTGGTGGAAAAAGTAACTAACCCTAAAACCCAAATCTCTCTGGAAGAGGCTTTAAAGATAAATCCCAGGGTCTCCATAGGCCAGACAATATCAGTGGAAGACACGCCACCAGGATTCGGCCGAATTGCGGCCCAAACGGCAAGGCAGGTTATCCTCCAAAAGATAAAAGAAGCCGAAAAAGAATACGTATACAGCACACTGAGCGATAAAGAAGGGGAGCTTATCCTCGGGGTCATCCAAAAGGTTGACCATGTTACCGGCAACGTAATCGTCAACATAGACAAGATTGAGGCGGTAATGCCCCCGAAAGAGAGGATTCCTGGCGAGCGGTACCAAGTCAACCAGAAGATGCTTTTCTACATTGTGGAAATTTACAAATCCGGGGCTGGGCCGAGGATAATCTTATCCAGGGCCCACAAAAATTTCTTGAAGCGACTTTTTGAAAGGGAAGTCCCGGAGATTGCCAACGGCCTTGTAGAGATAAAGGCAATAGCCAGAGAGGCTGGCTCCCGCTCCAAAGTTGCTGTTAGGGCTCTTCAACCGGGAATTGACCCGGTCGGAACCTGCATAGGCATAAGAGGCTTAAGGATACAGAACATCCTTAAAGAGCTTAATGGGGAAAAAGTGGAAGTGGTGGAATGGAGCCCCGACCCGGCGGTTTTTGTGGCCAATGCTATGAGCCCGGCTAAGGTCATAAAAGTAATCTTGCAGAAGGACACGGAAAGCAAAATCAAAACCGCCACGGTTATAGTGCCCGACCATCAACTTTCCTTAGCGATAGGTAGGGAAGGGCAGAATGCCAGGCTTGTGGCTAAACTCACCGGCTGGCGCATTGATATAAAGAGCGAAAGCGAGGCCAGAGCCGAGGGCCTCTTGGGTGAGGAAGAAGTAAGTAAAGACCTCTTATCCATAGCCGAGGCTATCCTTACAGGCCAAAAGCCAATCCCTATCCCTGTCCCCAAAACAGAACAAGAACAGCCAGTCAGCCTGACCCAAGAAGTAACCCCTGAGCCGTTGGCTTCAACTGAGGAAACTGCGGAGGAAACTGAGGAACCTGAAACGACTGTTCCGGCTCCTAAAGAAGAAACCGAGGGATTCTCTTTGGAATCTTTGCAAGAAGAACTCCTTAAGATAAAGGCCCTTGGCCTGGACGAAGAAGAACCGAGAAGGAGGAAAAAGTAAGGGAGATGTCGCCCAAGCATATACCAATGCGCACATGCGTTGGGTGCCGTGAAGTTAAGCCCAAACAAGCAATGATGAGAATTGTTAAGACAACCGATGGGCAGGTAGAAGTGGATCCAAGAGGGAAAAAGCCTGGGCGAGGTGCTTACCTATGCTTGAAAAGAAGCTGCTGGGAGAAAGCCTTGCGCCACAAAAGCTTGGACTACGCCCTAAAAACAACTATCCCAGCAGAAGTGGAGGAGCAACTTAAGAAGCTGGCTCAAATCATGCCCGAAGAAGAAATTGTGGGAATAACGTGGCAAGAAAAAGAAAAGCTTGTGACAAGCGCATATAGTGGAGGGGGAAATGCCCGTTGATGAGAAAATCCGCAAGGGGAGGAAGAAATTTGTTAAGAAGGGCCCACCAGTTAAAAAATTCCGGCCCCGGCCTAAAGCTGCTCCCAAAGAGGAAGCACCTCCTGAACCTCCTCCCCCAAAGAAAATCGTGATACCAGAAAACGTCACCGTTAGGGAATTGGCCCAAATAATGGACATAAGCCCAATTGATGTGATTAAAGAGCTAATGAAGAATGGCATCATGGCCAACATAAACCAACGGCTTGACCGGGATACAGCCATCATTATAGCTGAAGAACTGGGGTTCATAGTTGAAGAACCAGCCCCCGTACCCGAGGAAGTTGCCCCACCTGCTCCCAAAACCATCCGCCAGCTTATCTACGAGGGTGAATCACCTGAGAAAATGGTCCCGAGGCCACCGGTGGTAACCGTTTTAGGACACGTTGACCACGGAAAGACCACCCTTCTTGATGCTATTCGCCATACCAACGTGGCGGCTGGTGAGGTTGGGGGGATTACCCAGCGCATAGGTGCTTATCAAGTGGAGGTAGATGGCAAGAAGATAACCTTCATAGACACCCCTGGCCATGAAGCCTTCACCGCTATGAGAGCAAGGGGAGCTCAAGTAACCGATATCGCTGTGTTAGTGGTGGCCGCTGATGATGGAGTTATGCCTCAGACCTTAGAAGCCATTGACCATGCCAGGGCTGCCCAAGTCCCGATAATAGTGGCAATCAACAAAATAGATAAACCTGAAGCTAACGTGGAAAGAGTAAAGCGACAGTTAGCGGAAATAGGGCTGGTGCCAGAAGAGTGGGGCGGAAACACTATTTGCGTCCCAATTTCGGCCAAAAAGGGGATAGGCATAGAAGACCTCTTAGAGAACATCCTTCTGGTAGCGGAATTAGAGGGCTTGAAAGCTAACCCTAACCGCCCCGCCGTTGGGACAGTAATAGAAGGCAAGATGGACGAAAAGCGCGGCCCTGTAGCCACTGTATTAGTCCAAAATGGAACTCTCCACCGGGGGGAAATAATCGTCATAGACGACATATATGGCCGTGTCCGGGCAATGTTCAACGACCGGGGCGAGCCAATAGATGAAGCGCCCCCATCTACCCCAGCTTTAATCCTCGGCTTGCCTGAAGTTCCCACCCCAGGCCTCTTGTTTGAGGTGGTGAGGAATGAAAGGGAAGCCAAAGCCATAGTAGAAAAGCGCCGCGCGGAGAAAGCTGCCCCCAAACCGGCCCCGCAAGCCATTACCCTTGAAGATTTGCATCGGAGGATGCAGGCCGGGGAGGTAAAGGAGCTTAACGTCATCCTTAAGGCTGACGCCTTTGGCTCTTTGGAACCTATCGTTACTTCCTTGGATAAAATGAGCACGGAGGACTTAAGAATCAAGATAATCCACAAAGGGACGGGGAACGTTAGCGAATCGGATGTGATGTTAGCGGTAGCTTCTAAGGGGCTGATAATCGGCTTCAATGTGGATATAGACCCGGCAGCTCGTGCTTTGGCTGAAAACGAGGGGGTAGAAATTCGCCTCTACCAGGTAATCTACCACCTCTTAGAAGACATGGAGAAAGCCCTCAAGGGACTCTTGGAGCCTGAAATTAAGGAAAACATCTTAGGCCATGCTCAAGTAAGGGCCATATTCAAAGTAGCCAAGGGCCAAGTTGCCGGAGTTTACGTCTTAGATGGAGTTGTGGTAAGGGGCGCAAGGGCTCGGATTTTCCGCAACGGTGAACTTGTTTACGATGGCAAAGTTTCCTCCCTGCGCCGCTATACTGAAGACGTAAAGGAAGTGCGCCAAGGCTTTGAATGCGGGGTAGGATTGGAGAACTTCGGGGATTTCGTGATAGGGGACATAATTGAAATTTACGAAAGGGTGAAGGTGACATAGAGATGGCCAAGTCCATGACCCGGCGCCAAAAGCGAGTAAGTGAACTAATACGGCGCGAGATAAGCAATTTGTTGGAAAGAAAAATTAAGGACCCGCGCTTAAGTTTCGTTACCGTGACCGATGTTGAGGTCACCTTTGACCTTAGGGATGCCTTTATTTATGTTAGTGCCCCGGAAGGGCAGGAGCGGAAGGAAGAAATCCTGCAAGGCCTGGAAAGTGCATCGGGATTCCTGCGCCACGAATTGGCCCAGAACCTCCGTATAAAATTCATCCCTCGCCTCAATTTCTGTTGGGATGATTCTTTAGAGCGAGGGCAACGCATTGCACAACTCCTCCAAGGATTAGCCGAAAAGAAAGATGTCCAAAGAAGCGATAGCTAAAAGCCTTAAAGAAGCCAATAAAATCCTCATCATTACCCACGTGGACCCCGACGGGGATGCCATCGGTTCAATGCTTGGTTTGGGCTTAGCTTTGGAAAGGCTTAGGAAAAAAGTTGTAATGGCTTGCCAAGACCCCGTCCCAAAGCAATTCCTCTACTTACCTGGAAGTCAGAGGGTAATTCCATACCCTTGCGGTTCTTTTGACGTGGTAGTCTCTGTTGATGCCAATGATATCACACGGCTGGGCAAAGCTTACGACAAAGAGCTTTTCGGGGATTTGCCTCTTCTGAACATTGACCACCACATTACCAATCTCAATTTTGGGACTATAAACTGGGTTGACCCTCAAGCGGCAGCGACCTCGGAAATGGTCCTGGAGATTATAGAGGAAATGGACATCTCCCTTGAGCCAGATATCGCAACTTGCCTTCTAAACGGCATTGTCACTGATACTCAGGGTTTCCGCACTCCCAACACTACTGTTAAGACTTTGGAGGCAGCGCTGCGTCTCCAAAAGGCTGGAGCCAACCTCTACCAGGTCATGAGCTATGCTTTTAACCACTATTCTTTCAAAATCCTTCAACTTTGGAGCAAGCTTTTAGGGCAAGCTCAATTCAAGAATGGTATTATATGGGTTAGAAAGCCTCGTTCCCTTTTAGACGAATTGGCCCTTGGTGAGGATAGCGACCGAGGGCTTATAAACTTCCTTCTGGGAGTTGAAGGGGCCAAAGTAGCGGCCATCTTTACCGAGAAGTCTGGGGGCGAAGTAGATGTAAGCCTGCGTTCAATCCCTGGGATTGATGTTTCAGTAGTGGCAGTAAAGCTTGGTGGTGGTGGGCACCCTCAGGCAGCTGGTTGCCACCTCAAAGGCAGTCTGGAAGAAGTAGAAAAATTGGTGCTGGAAGAGCTACAGAAAATCACCAAAAATCAATAAGCTTTGGCACCTTTTGAGTACTAGAACCGAAGGGAAGCCGACTGCCTACAATCCCAAATCTTACTGCCCCGAAGGGGTTAACGAAGGCAGGGAAAGCTTTCCGGCTCGTAAGGGGATGAAATGAAACAAGAACTTTCGGGCATCCTCAACATCAACAAACCCAAAGGCCTTACTTCCCACGATGTTGTAGAAAAAATTCGGAAAATAAGTGGCATCCAGAAAGTCGGCCATGCTGGAACTCTTGACCCTATAGCTACGGGGGTTTTAGTAGTATGCTTAGGGAAAGCCACGCGGCTTGTCCAATTTATAATGCAAAGCCCTAAGACATACAAGGCCACCTTACGCTTGGGCATAAACACTGATACCCACGATGCTGAAGGCAGAATAATCAGTGAGGCTCCGGTAAGCGTAACTTTGGAAGAAATTAAGGAAGCTTTGCACACTTTCCTTGGGCCAATAGAACAAATCCCGCCCCTCTACTCAGCAATTAAAGTCGGTGGTAAGCGCCTCTACGAGTTAGCCAGAGAGGGCAAAGCGATAACACCTCCCCCTCGGCAAGTAGAAATTTACCGAATAGAAGTGTTAGATTGGGAAAGCCCTTTCCTCACGTTGGAAATAGAATGCTCCCCAGGGACTTACATACGAGCTTTGGCCAGGGACTTGGGGGAAAAACTTGGGTGCGGAGCTCACGTGACGGAGTTAGTTCGCTTGAGAAGTGGGCGTTTCTCCTTGGAAGAAGCCGTGCCTCTTGAAGAGCTGGAAAGGAACAAGCTCAAAAAATACCTTCTTCCACTTGAGGCCGCCTTGGCCGATTTGCCCGTTGTAATCCTGGAGAGGGGAGAAGAAAAGAGGATAAGGTTGGGGCAGAAGGTCAAAGGGAACCCTCAGGGAGGGGAAGGCCTTCACAAAGTCTACTCTTTTGATGGAAAGTTCTTGGGTTTAGCGGAATGGGATGTTTCGGCCAGGATGTGGCAACCGAGAATGGTTTTCTGAAGAGGAACTATGCTGCTCATAGACAACTTCTCACAAGCCTCTGTAATGATTGAAAGTTTCATAACCATAGGGGCATTTGATGGGGTGCACCGGGGCCACCAACACCTAATCCGTAACCTTGTTCGGGAGGCCCATGAAAAGGGCTTCTTGGCTGGACTTGTCACTTTCCACCCCCACCCTTCTGTCGTCCTTAACCCTTCAAACCCTGCCCGCTACCTTACAACCCCAGGGGAAAAGGTCTCTATATTGGAGAAAATGGATTTGGACCTGGTCGCCCTTTTACCATTTGATGAGAAAATGGCCAAGATGTCGGCAGAGGAATTCATGAGGCTCTTGTGCAAGCATCTCAACCTCAAGGAGCTTTGGGTTGGAGCCGATTTTGCCTTGGGTTACCGTAGGGAAGGAAATGTGGGAGTTTTGAAAGAACTGGGGAGAGAAATGGGGTTCATGGTGCGAGTTGTAGAGCCTGTCTATTTCAAAGGCGAGATCATATCCAGTACCCGCATCCGCCAACTTATAGCGCTTGGTGAGGTACGAGAGGCTGCCCAACTTCTTGGCCGGTATTACAGTTTAGCCGGGGAAGTAGTAAAAGGTGAAGGGCGCGGTCGCAACCTTGGCTTCCCCACCGCCAACTTGGAAGTCAGGCCCGAAAGGGTCACCCCAGCCGACGGAGTTTACGTAACTTATGTCCGGCTTGGTCGGGAGAGATTCTGGGGAGTGACCAACATTGGGATAAGGCCTACTTTTGATGGGGGGAAGCGTCTGGTTGAATCTTACATCTTGGATTTTGAAGGTGACCTATACGGCTGTGATTTGGTGGTAGAATTTGTGGAAAGACTCAGGCCAGAAATTAAGTTCCCCACGGTGGAGGAATTGATAAGGCAGATACAAAAAGATGTGGAAACAGCGCGGGAAATTTTGAAGAGGGAAGAGGCTATGGGAGGGATAGAAAGCATGTTGGAACCGATATACACCCCCTCTACCAAACGGTTTGAGGAGCTCCCTCACACCGCTGATAAGGCGATAAAAGTTTACGGGAGCACTTTGGAGGACATTTTTGTCAACGCTGCTTTCGGGATGTTCAGCCTCATGGTTGACCCTCAGGAGATAAAGGTAGAGGTAGGCAGGGAAGTGGAGGTTTCCTCTTTTGACCTTGAATCGCTATTGGTCAAATGGCTCAACGAGCTCCTTTACCTTCAGGAGATGGAGGGTGAGCTTTACAGGGATTTTGAGATAATACACTTGGATGGCAAGAGCCTCAAGGCCAGAGTATGGGGGGGGAAAGGCCATCCAACTAAGGCCAAGGTTAAAGCTGCTACTTACCACAACTTAGAGATCAAAGATGTAGGGAAAGGATACGAAGCTACGGTTGTCTTTGATACATGAAAGAGCTGGGGGCACGTCCCCCTGGACCCCCTGCTAATGTCAAATGGGAGGGAAACCATGGCGCGCTACCTAATTGTTAATGCTGATGATTTCGGGAGGAGCCGAGGGGTTAATTTGGGCATACTTAAAGCCCATAAAGAGGGGATCGTTACCAGCACTTCTTTTATGGTGAACCAGCCTTTCGCTCAAGAGGGAGCTTCTATCCTGAAAGATACGCCCTCACTCGGAGCCGGAGTGCATCTGGTGTTCTCAGCTGGGAAGCCCATCCTGCCGCCGGAAAAGGTTCCCTCTTTGGTTGACCCCCAAGGGCTATTCTTGACCCAAGAGGCCCTATTGGCAGGGGCTGAAAGGGTTTCCCAGGAAGAGCTAAAAGCCGAATTTAAAGCCCAGATAGAGAGATTCCGAACCCTTGTGGGACGCGAGCCTGACCATTTGGATTGCCATCACTTCGTCCATGTACACCCCC
Source organism: uncultured Anaerolineae bacterium (assembly GCA_964404055.1). Lineage (GTDB taxonomy): Bacteria > Chloroflexota > Anaerolineae > SpSt-600 > SpSt-600 > SpSt-600. Next base: position 7,979 of record CAYOIS010000042.1, read on the forward strand.
ATTTCTTCGCTGTCTACGTGGAGGTAGCTAAAGAGGAAGGGTTGCCCATCCGCAATCCATTGCCCCGTAGCTCCCAGGAGATTGAGTTTATCCTTGGCTCTCTCCCTTCCTCTCTTAGGAATTTGCCCCGCGAAATGGCTTCAGCCATACTGGAGGTTGACCTGAAGCTTGCGGGTTCAGTTCGTGCGCCGGACAATTTCATCGGTTCGTTCTTCGGTGAAGGTGCTGTGACTTTGGAGAACCTGCTGGCGATTTTGGAAAGCATCGGTGAGGGGGTAACGGAATTGATGTGCCACCCAGCTTTTGTGGATGAAGAACTCCTGTCCTCCAGCGCTTATGCTCTCCCCAGGGAAAAGGAGCTTGAAGTTTTATGTCACCCCAAAGTGCGTCAAAAGGTTGAAGAGCTTGGGATAGAGCTCGTTAATTTCTCCATCCTTTTGGGAGGGAAGTAGCTATGGATGTGGCATTTCACCCCGAAAAGATTGACCCCACGGCTTTCATAGCCCCCGGCGCTTTCATAATCGGCGATGTGACCATAGGGCCTGAATCCAGCGTATGGTTTGGGGTTGTCCTGCGCGGGGACATTGCTCCTATTGTGATAGGGAGAGGTAGCAACATCCAGGATGGAGCTGTAGTGCATGTAGATATCGGAAGGCCTACGATTATCGGTAATTGGGTGACGGTTGGACACGGAGCTGTCTTGCACGGCTGCACTATCGGGGATAACGTCTTGGTCGGGATAAGAGCAGTGGTGCTTACGGATGCAATAGTTGGGGAGAATTCCCTGATTGGAGCAGGAGCAGTGGTAACTGAGGGTTCTGTTATCCCTCCTAATTCCTTGGTCTTGGGAGTTCCGGCCAAGGTTGTGGGGGAAGTAACTCCGGAGTTACTTCAGCGTATCAAAGATGCGGCAGAGCATTACAGGAATTATACCCAAGTTTACAGGGGAAGCCTTTGGGCCAGGAAATAAGAGATGAGGCAGAATAAGAAAGAGAGGCTAAAAAGGGGAGCAAATCCGACAAGGTCTACCACAATCCCTCCTAAGCCTGAGAGCAGCATTGCTACCCCCATAATTGTGTTATAGAGGCCGATGTAAAGCGGCCTTTCTCCTTCGGGGGAAAGTTTTAGGGGGTAACTTGCGCTTACTATCGCCCCTGCTGGCAGGAAAGAACCACGCAGGAAAAAGACCAGAGCCATAAGGTAAGGGGAAAGAGGACTTTTGGGCCAAAAACCCATGCCCAAAGCGAGCAAGATTGTGGCTGCGTTTCCAAGGCTGTAAATGAGGAGAATTAATCGCTCCCCGAAACGATCGGTTAAACGTCCCCAAGGAAGGTTGGAAGCCAGTTGGCTTGCTGTTAGCAAGCTTAAGTAGAAACCCAAAAGGCCGGAAGTAGCCCCCAGCACCTTGGTAGCGTAAACGGTGAAGAATGGGGTAGAAACTCCAGCCAAGGTAAGGCAAACTTGAGATAGGATGAAGAGCAAGAAGGGCTTATCTTCCTTCAAGACAAGGCCGGCCCTCTGCCATTGTTCCTGGATTGTGATGGGTTTAGGATTGGCGTGGCCTGGAGGTTCTCTTATGGCTATGAAGGCAGCCATTGCTGGCCCAGTTATCAGGCAATATAAGGTGAAAAGTAAAGCGAAGTTTTTTGGAAATGGGAAGCCGGAATGGCTCAACACCTTATTTACAATCCACCCTGAGCTTACCCCTAAAAGGCCTCCCAAAAGCATCCTCCAGGCGAAGAGACTGCCAAGGCGTTGCGGGGAAATGGTTTTGGCCGTGACCTCAAAGAAAGCGATGCCTGCTACTCCTGAGACGAGCCGTGCCAAGAGGTAGAGGAAAAAGAAAGTACCGAGAAGTGCCACAGGGTTATCAACGAAAAATACAGCCAAAGCCAGAAGCAGCCACGCCACCAGCCGAATCCCAGCAGTGAAGGTATAGCTTGGCATCTTCCTTTCCATGCGTTGGACGTAAGTGGAAACGAAAATCTGGGGAAAGTACCAGCCAGCATCTCCCAAAGGTGCTACTAAGCCCGTAAGCAGGTTGGAACGCGTCAGCTGGCTAACAAACCAGGTAAGGACGATTGGTGGGTCTATTAACCTTTCAGCGAAATTGAATAGGGTGCCATTAACAACATTGAGGATAAAGCTGCGCTTCTCTTCTCGGTCCATGGCTCAAAACCTTGGCGAGCGGAAAAAAATCAAAGCGATTAGGAAAAAAGCTGTGCACACGAGGACGATTGAAGCCCCCGAAGCTATTCCAAAGTAATAGGACAAATAAAGTCCTACAATTCCTGAAACAACCCCAATGACCGCAGAGATTGCCATCATGGTTAATAAGCGTGAAGCTACAAGGTAAGCGGTAGCCGCTGGGGTTATGAGCAGAGCTACCGCCAAAGCTACCCCTACGGTCTGGAGGGAAACTACCACTGTCACTGATATAATGGCCAGGAAAATGTAGTTGAGGAGACCGGCCTTTATCCTTAAAGTGGAGGCCAGGGTAGGGTCAAAAGCCATGACCATAAACTCTTTGAAGAAAGCAGCCACGGTCAGGATAACCAAAGCCCCCAGGCCGCTAATGAGGGCTAAATCTCCCCATGACACTGCAAGCACATTGCCAAAGAGGATATGGGCAAGGTCTACAGCGTAGTTTTTCACCGAAGATATTATTGCTATGCCTAAGGCAAGCATTCCGGCAAATATTATACCTATGGAAGCATCTTCACGCAGCTTGGTCCTTTTGCTTATGGCGCCAATTCCGAGTGAGGCAAAGATGGCAGCAAAGATGGCGCCCCAAAACATAGGGCCTTTCGCTCCTCTACCTAAGAGGTAACCGATTGCTACCCCTGGGAGTATTGAATGCGCCAAGGCATCGCCTAAGAAGGTCATACCCCTTAACACAACGAAGCTTCCCACAACCCCACAAACAGTTCCCACAATGACCGAGGCTATGAGAGCTCTAACCATGAAGGGGTAAGTCAGAGGGGCAAGGATTAGCTCCATTATTGTTCTCCATGGCCGCAGCAAGTATCGCCTACTATCCTGAAACCTTCAGGAGTTTGGAGGAACTGGATGTGTCCACCGTAAGCTTGCCTCAGAAGTTGTGGGGTGAAGACCATTTCAGGGCAGCCAAAGCCCAGAAGGCGGCGATTCAAAAGCATTACGAGGTCAAAGTGTTGGGAAGCCATTTCTAAATCGTGGGTTGAAAGTACAATTGTGACTTCTCTGTGGTGAAGCTCTTTCAAGATTTGGAGTATTTCCGCCTGTGAAGGGGCATCAATCCCATTGAAGGGCTCGTCCAGGAGCATAAGCTCTGCTTCTTGAGCCAAAGCCCTGGCAATGAAAACCTTTTGCTGCTGTCCACCTGATAGTTCCCTTATCGGGCGGTTGGCCATTTCCTCAAGGCCTACCACCTTCAAGGCTTTGTGGACTATTTCCCAATCCTTCTTGCGGGGCCAGAGGAGGGGTCCAAGCCTGGCAATTCGCCCCATCATCACTACATCGGCTACTGTGGCTGGGAAGTTCCAGTCCACTTCGCTCCGCTGTGGGATGTAGGCTATGCAAATGTGGCCTCCAGGTTCATAGCCGTAAATTTTTATTTCCCCCTCTTGTGGCTTAATCAGCCCTGCTATGGCTTTGAAAAGCGTGCTTTTGCCGGCACCGTTCGGCCCCACTAAAGCCACGAAATCGCCCTTCTGGAGGGAAAAAGTTATCCCTTCCAAAGCAGTAATCCCATCGTAGCGAACCGTGACCCCGTGCACTTCCAGAACCGGCAGGCCCGTTCTATGCTCCAAGCCTTTGCAAGTAAAGGGCATCATTTCAGCGCCTCCGTTATGGCCGAAACATTGTAGCGCATAAGCTCAAGGTAAGACGAAGCAGGCCCCCCAGGCCCGGAAAGAGAGCCCATGTAAAGGGTTACCACTTTTACCCCTGTATCTTGGGCTATGCGCTCGGCCACTTTGGGATTAGCAGAAGCACTTACGAAGATGGCCGAGACCCTTTCTTTCTGTATAATCTCCATTAGCTTGGCAATCTCCTGGGCCGAAGGTTCGGCCAGAGTAGTGACGCTTGGAGTGATAGCTCCTATCTGTTTGAAGCCATACCTCTTGGCAAAATAGCCCAAGGCCATGTGGTCTACAATCAGCTTACGGCGCTCCGGTGGTATTTTATCCACCATCTCTTTAATCCAAGCATCAAGTGCTTGAAGCTTCTCGGCGTAATCCTTGGCATTTCTCCGGTAAAAGTCAGCATTCTTGGGGTCAACTTCCCCCAAGGCCGAAGCTATGTGGTTGGTCCAGGTGATAACGTTGATAGGGTCAAGCCAAATGTGAGGGTCTACCTCGTGTTCGGCGTGGTGTTCACCATGCTCTTCGCTCTCAAAAGGCAATAGTTCTATCCCCTCTGAGAGGTCCACAATGCGGGCGCTGGGGGAAGCGTTCTCCAAAAGGCGTTTGAGGAAAACCTCTTCCAAGCCTGCTCCGTTGATGAATATGATGCGAGCTTGGGAAGCTTTGACCAAATCTTGAGGGGATGGTTCATAAGAGTGGGGGTCGGCTCCAGGAGGTAAGAGAACGCTAAGGGTAACGGCTTCTTTTCCCACTTCTTTAACCACATCCCCGATTATTGAGTTTGTAGCCATGACCTGGACCCCGCCCGATGGGGCAGGCTTAGGGAAGCAGCCGGCTAATAGTAAAGCCAAAATAGTCACAAGTTTCAACCCTTTAGCTTTCATAGCTCCTCCGGAAGGA
>CAYOIS010000043.1:0-6470 GCA_964404055.1 uncultured Anaerolineae bacterium
GCTTGAACTAATGGATTTCATGGCCCCCTTAACTGTGCCGCAACGTGCCCATATGGGAAAGCTGGTCACTGCTGGGCCACGTATTACTGAGTAAAAGCCTGACGAAGGCCAACCACAGGCCTAAAAGGGACGATTTCTGTCGGCGTGGGATATGAAAATCCTGCGGGCAGTAGTTAGTTTCTCCCTCCTTTTTGGTGGACTTTACCTCTTCATCACTGGCCTCTGGGCCGATGCTTTGGACTTGAACCGCTCAGTTTACCACCGGTACGGAGGCTTAACAGTAAGCATCATTGCCGCTATCCACGTCTGGCTCAACCGGAAAGCTCTCCTCTCCTACTTCCGAAGCCTCTCTCCTGGCTTCCAAAAACCTTGGCCAACAATTCCTTCTGAGAAGCTCTCCCGCCGGGCTTTCCTTGCCGCTTCGGCTGCAGCAATCGGAGGGTTTATCCTTGGCCGGTTCTGGCCTCGAAGAACGCCTGAACTCGGCCTTTACACCGACGTTGGCGAACTTTACCACCAGTGGAGTAAGCCTGGCTTTTCAAGCTCAATAGGCTACCTTGTCCAGTGGGGAGGGCCCCCTCCGGCCTTCAAAGAATACCCCCAGGCTCCTACCATTACCCTGCCGGAACCCAAGCCACTGGGGAAGATGAGTTTGGAAGAGGCGCTCCAGAGAAGGCGTTCCATTAGGGATTATTCCCAAGCCCCATTGTCCTTGGATGAACTTTCCCTTCTCCTCCACTTAGCCGATGGGATAACTCTTTGGCAGTACGGCATAGGCTTCAGGACTGCGCCATCGGCCGGGGCCCTTTACCCCATTGAGATTTACCCAGTAGTGAACAGGGTGGAGGGGCTTAAGCCAGGTATTTACCATTACAATGTGCGCCTCCATGCCCTTGAGCTTATTAAAGAAGGGGAATTTGGGCAAGAATTGGTCCATTACTGCTTAGGGCAAGAGATGCCAGGGACAGCAGCTTTGACCCTTATCCTTACCGCTGTGTTCCAGAGGACTCGGTGGAAGTATCGGGAGAGGGCTTACCGGTACGTTCTTCTGGAAGGGGGCCATATAGGGCAGAACATTTACCTTGCTGCCACCGCCATGGGCATGGGGGCATGCGCCATCGGGGCTTTCTTGGATGACCATGTAAACCGTTTGATTGGGGTGGATGGCAAAGAAGAGGCGGTAATTTACATTTTAACTGTGGGAAAGATCTAGCGGATAAGCTCAAGCTTGGCGAGCCTTACCAAGAGGCGTTTTAATCCTTTCCCGGGGAAAGCCACTGTCACCTCTTCTTCCCCGTTTTTAATCGCACTTTCCACTACAACCCCTTCCCCGAAAACTGGGTGGCGAACTTTATCGCCCAACCGGAAGGTAGGGGAAACAGACGGAGGTGGGGCTTCCTTCTTCTCCTCCCGCTCCAAATCATCGCTGTAGTAACGCAGGAGGTGGGAAGGGATTTCCTTTATGAAGCGAGAAGGCTCCGAAGGGGAGAAACTCCGGTAAGGGGAGCGGCGGAAAGTGTAAACCAGGTAAACCCTATCCTTGGCCCTTGTTATTCCCACGTAGCACAGCCTCCGCTCCTCCATCATCTCCTCTAAGTCACCGTAGGAACGAATGTGGGGGAAAAGTCCTTCTTCCATCCCAATTATGAACACAACCGGAAATTCAAGCCCTTTGGCCATATGAAGGGTTAGCAGGACCGGAACCTCTGTCCTTTCCTCCAAGTTATCTACATCCGAAACAAGTGTTACCCCTTCAAGGAAAGCAGCCAGCCCCTCGCGTGGCGGGAAGGTAGCATACTCCTCCGCTGCCCTCCGCAGCTCCTGGACGTTCTCCCACCGCTCTTGCCCTTCTGGAGTCCCATCCTGAAGGTAATCCCTGTACCCAGTCCTTTCTAAGAGGTAATCCAATAAGCTGAGGATATCCTTCTCATCGGCAGCCTTAGAAAGGTCTTCCAGGAGGTCTAAGAAGGCGATGAGGGATTTGGAAACTTGGCGAGAAAAGCCAAAATGCTTGGGGTCATCCCGGATAAGCTTGAGAACTTGGTAAAGGGAGCAGGCCTTGGAGAAAGCAATGTTCTGCAGAGTCCTGAGCGTTTGGGGGCCGATTCCCCTCGGTGGGACGTTTATTATCCTCTGCAAGCTTATGTCATCCATGGGGTTGAGGATGAGGCGCAAGTAAGCCAGGACGTCTTTTATCTCCTTCCTTTCGTAGAAGCGAATTGCTCCCACAAGTTTGTACGGCATGTTGTGCCGGACAAAAGCTTCTTCCACAACCCTGGACTGCGCATTGGTCCGATACATCACAGCGAAATCACCAGGGTTATAGAGCTTTTTAGCAAGGAGGCGCTTTATCTCTCGGACCACAAATTCACCTTCGTCGGCTTCATCGTAGGCTTCATAGAGGATTAAAGGTAAGCCTCGGCCCCTTTCAGTGTAAAGCATTTTAGGAGTCCGGTGGGGGTTATGGGAAATTACGCTCTGGGCTGCATCCAGAATGTTCTGAGTTGAGCGGTAATTCCTCTCCAGAAGGATTATCTTGGCATCGGGGAAATCCTCTCGGAAGCGCAAGACGTTGCGCCAATCGGCCCCACGGAAGCGGTAGATGGATTGGTCCTCATCCCCCACGGCGAAGAGGTTGCGGTGCACTCTGGCCAGCTCTCTCAGGATTTCATACTGGGGCATGTTGGTATCTTGGAACTCATCTACCATGATTTGGAGGAACCGGCGCCGGTATTTCTCCAGAATTTGCGGGGCTTCCTTCCAGAGCTTAACTACAGCCAAGAGCAAATCGTCAAAGTCCAAGGCATTGTGGTTCTTGAGGATTTCCTGATAGCGTTCGTAGACCCGACGCATCACCTCTTCCCAGTAGGTAGAGGGGTTGAAGTCGGAGGGTAAAATTAATTCGGCCTTGAGGCGGGATATGGCTTGTAGGAGGGCAGGGGGGCGGTACAGCTTCTCGTTTAAGTTCAGCTCCCGAACGGCTTGACGAACAGCGCTGAGCTGGTCCTCTTCGTCGTAAATCACGAAAGAGGAAGGTATTCCTATGGCTTCGCCTTCTCGGCGGAGGATGCGGGCACAGATGGCATGGAAGGTCCCAACAGTTAATTGCTCCACTCTCTCTCCAAGGAGCCTGTAGAGGCGCTCCTTCATCTCTCTGGCGGCTTTGTTAGTGAAAGTTACGGCCATTATAGAGTAAGGAGATAGCCCGCAAACCTTTATGAGGTAAGCGGCCCGGTGGACCAAAACCTTGGTTTTCCCGCTTCCAGGCCCAGCGAGCACCAGAACCGGCCCCTCTATCGCTTCTACCGCCTCTCTTTGTGCTTCGTTCAGCCCTTCTAAGATATCCATCAGCTCTCCAGATTGTGCCTACAGGATGGTTTCTGCTTTGCCGATGGGCATTAGGTGCGCTTGGTAAGCTCTCCCCTTGCCTTCCCTTGGTATAGCATACCATCTCCGGGGCCATCGGGCAAGTTAGGGGAGACGTGGGATGCACGCACAGGCTGTCGGTGAGTTTTGGCAGAGGCTACCGGCAAGCCTTTTGAACGCCATATACATTGTGAGCCCGAAGGGCGAAGCAATCTCCTGCCATAGTGCCAAGCGTCAGCGGAAGCCGACCCTGAAATTGCTTGAGATTTAAGGTCAGCTAAGGCCTAAAGAGGACGAGTTTAATCGGCGCAAAGGGTGGGATGGAAGAGACGTTCACCTCCGCCAGGCCCCAGCTCACACGAAGAAGAAGGCAATCCCCAGCATGCCATAGACGGCAAGCAGTTGTGCGCCCTCCAGCCAATTGGTCTCTCCATCCAGCGCAATGAAGGATGCGATGGTCCCCGCCATCATCAGTGCCACCAGCTCCAGGGGATGGAAGACCAAGTCCATCGGCTGTCCCAGGGCCAAGCTGGCGAAGACCAGGACAGGAGCCACCAGCAGGGCTATTTGCAGGCTGGAGCCTACAGCGATTTCCAGGGAGAGAGTTATCTGGTTCTCCGCCGCCATTTGGACGGCCACCAGGTGCTCTGCAATATTGCCTACCAAAGGGATGAAGATGATTCCGACGAAGAACTCCGTCAGACCTAAAGCGTGCAAGGCTGGCTCCAGGGCACGGACCAAAATCTCGCTCATGACCACCACGCCCAAAGTGGCCAAGGTCAGGACTCCCAAAGCATGGGGGAGCGCCCAACGGACATGGGCTATAGCATGCCCTCCCAAAGGTTCCCGGTTGCGCATGGTGTAAAGCACACTTAGGATGTAAAGGGCCAGCATCAGCCCGGCGACCCCAAGGCTGAGGGTTTCCAAGGCTTCGGGATGGTGAGTAGCGATGGTGTGGCTGAACAGGGATGGGATTCCCAGAGCAATTAGAGCAAGGATAGTCATGGTTGTCAGCACCCCAGCCCGTTGGCGGGAGAAACGCTGGACCCCGTGACGCCACCCCCCGATTAGAAGGCTTAGCCCCATTACCAGCAGCAGGTTTCCCAGGATTGATCCAGTGATGGAAGCTTTCACTAGGTCCAACAGCCCAGCTCGGATGCCCGCCAGGGCGATGATAAGCTCCGCAGCGTTGCCCAACGTGGCGTTGAGCAATCCTCCGACCACTGGACCAGTACGGGCTGCCAGCTCCTCCGTGGCCTCCCCGATTAGGGCCGCCAGCGGGATAAGGGCCAAGGCACTGAGGACCAGCTGGGGGATTGGCCCGATCCGTAAGAGAGCTGCCACCAAAGCAAGGGGAACAGCGAGCAGCATAACTCTGGACCACTTCATTGCCGATGACCTCTCACTTGGTTTGTTCCCATTCTTCGTTCTCAGGAGTGAAAAATAGTGCACCTTTCTGGTAAAGAGCCCAAGAGGGCATTCCTCAAGGCCCCTGCTTCTTCCCCAGACATTATCACCACCTTAAGGCTTGGTACCCTTTCCACAAGCTTGAGCATAATCTTGACCTTCTCCTCCATCCCGCCGGTCACGTCAACACCGTAGGAACCTCGCAAAGCTCCCAAAATTTTCCCCCAATCCGAAGGACTTACCTCCGGGATAAGCTTGGCCCCGGGGTCCAAGAGGGGGTCAGATGTGAACACCCCCGCCACTTTCCCGACCAGCAGGATTGTGGAAGGGCGAAGCTTTTGGGCAAGGAAGAAGAAAAGCTCATCGGTGGAGACTATAGTGGAGCCGCGGACCTCATCAAAGGCCACATCTCCGTAGACAATAGGGACAAGGCCTCTTTCCAAAGCCCTTTTTACCTGCCGCCATTCCCACCGCACTATCTCTCCGTCGCGGCAGAGGAGGGAGGCCGAAGGCTGTATTGGGAAGGCCTTTACCCCTACGGAAAGCATTGTTTCGGTTACTAATCGGTTCAGGCGGGCGGCAGCGGATGCCGTTTCGGCGAATCCTTTCCATCCCTCAGGTCCCTTGACCCCCTCCCTCACGCCGTAGCGTTTGCCTGGGAAGTGGCCAAAGGAGCCGCTCCCATGCCCCACCACCAGTTTAAGTTCGGGGCGGCTTTCCATGGCCTCCTTTATTTCCACAGCAAGCCTTTCTATTACATCCAGCCTTGCAGTGGCCTCGCGGGTTTTATCGGTTATAAGCGAGCCCCCCAGTTTCACTAAAACCAGCTTTCCAGACCCTGATTTCATCCCCTTCTACCTCTATGAAATCGCCGGTGGAAATTTCCTCGCACGGGACAAGGTCCACCATGGGTATATCGGCCATTATAGCTCCTACTGCTACCACAGGGTCAGCTCTGGAGTTGATGATGGCAGCGGGGGCAAGGCCATTTTGTTTGAGGCGGTAGAGCATGTATGAACCCACAGTGCTTCCTTTCCCAGTAGGGAAGACCAGGATTTTGCCGGCGATTTTTTGTCCCTCAAGCGGGTGTCCCTTTTCTATCACCTCGCCTGTCTCCGGATCCACTCCTCCGAAAAAGCTTATAGGCTCTGGGGAGACGAGTGCCTCCCCCGAAGCCTTGCCCGCTTTTATGACCCTGCCTCTGATTGTCAGGGTTTTACCCTCCTTTAACCCATGGGGGCCTTTCGTCACCCTCTCCCTCCGGGAAGTAAGGCTTTATGTCCAAAATGGGGGTCTCGTTGTAAGCGTCAAGGCCTTTCACCACTAAGCGATTCCCTTCCCTGCGGAGCAGTTCCACAACTGTTACTCCTATGCGGTTGGGGCGTATGGGAGCCCTCGTGCTGAAAACACCCCTGAGGGGCCTTGATTGGTCCCCCCTCGGATGCACCTTGAGGCGAGTTTCCTCCGCTAAGTGCAACCAGAAAATGACCATGATGCGGTTGAATTCTTCTATACCCTCAAGCCCTTCTTCAAGCTCTGGATTTATTTCCAAGACGGAGATTACTTGGGCCCAATCCACCTTTTTGGAACCCTTTTCCACCGCATTAATTACCTTACCTATGGGCCTCAGGACAATTTCCATAGCTCATCCTCCCGCCTAATTATAGTTTGCCCACTTGATAAGGGCAACTGAGTTA
>CAYOIS010000043.1:6570-12645 GCA_964404055.1 uncultured Anaerolineae bacterium
AGCTCATCCTCCCGCCTAATTATAGTTTGCCCACTTGATAAGGGCAACTGAGTTATAATAAGCCTGGCATAAGCACTGGGTGTGTCCCAATTTCGTTGGGCGTCTTTCCCCGGTTGTCCATGCCCACTGAGGTCAGCATCTTTGGGCCTTTGGACAAGGGGCAGTATAGGCAACCTTAAACGCTGTGTTGCTTTGCATTACAGGTAGGCCAAGAGTATAATGGAGTAAAGAAAACGCGAAGGAGGAGAAAATTGCTGCGGAAATATATCTCTCGGCTTTTGGAAGGAGAAAGCCTCTCCCCGCAAGAAGCCCAAGAGGCTATGAGCCTAATCTTGGATGAGAAAGTTTCCCCCTGGCAGGCCGGTGGTTTCTTGATAGCCCTACAAATAAAGGGGTTGACCTCTCAAGAGCTTTTGGGATGTGCTTTGGCTATGAAGGAAAGAGCTGTCTTCATAAAGCCAACGCGCGAAGATTTGGTAGATATTTCTGGTACTGGAGGAGACCCCTGGGGGACTTTTAATATATCCACAACCGCTGCTTTCGTAGTAGCGGGAGCAGGGCTGGCTGTGGCTAAGCACGGCGCAAGAGCCGTTGCCAGCAAGTGCGGAAGCGCTGAGCTGCTCAATGCCCTCGGAGTAAACCTGAACTTGAACCCTGAAAAAATATCCCGTTGCATTGATGAAGTTGGTATAGGCTTCATCTATGCCCCGTCCTTCCACCCAGCCCTCCACCACGTCCTTCAGGCCAGGAGAGAAATAGGGGTGCGAACTGTCCTTGACCTTCTTGGTCCTCTTGTGAACCCGGCCGGAGCTAAAAAGCAAGTCTTGGGCTTATACGATGGACGCCTCACTGAGATAGTGGCTCAGACCCTCAAAGCCTTGGGAAGCCAATCGGCCTTTGTGGTCTACGGAGCCGATGGCCTGGACGAGCTTTCCACCACCGGGGTCAATAAAGTCAGTCGCCTTGAGAGAGGGGCCATAACCACTTTCCCCCTTGACCCCGCAGAATTGGGGCTGGCCAAAGCTAAGCTCTCTGACCTGCAAGGAGGGGAGCCAGAGGAAAATGCGGCCATAACAAGGGCCGTCCTGAGCGGGGAAAAGGGCCCGCGTAGGGACATCGTGGTCTTAAACGCTGCCGCTGCCATCTTGGTTGGAGGCAAAGCAACTGATTTGGAAGAAGCAATAGAAATGGCCAAAGAATCCATAGATTCAGGCCGAGCGATGGAGAAGCTCAACCAATTGGTCCAGTTTACCAATAGGTGAGGAGAGGAGGTATGGCGCAGTTCAGTGTTTCTGTCCAGGGCGAGGTTCCGGAAGAGGAAGTAAAACGCATCCTTGAAATCATAGTCCAACTTTACGAAAAATCCCCTTTTAAAGCGCCGGAAGCCGTGGAAGTGGTGGTTGTGGATACAATCAGCCGACGAGAGAGGATGATGCGGGAGGAGGAGAGAAGGCTCGGGGTAAAAGCCTCTGAAGATTACCCTGTCACCCACGAAGCCTGGTTGGGAAAGCCCCGGATAGTAGCTTGTGTGGAGAGTTTGGCGAAGCTTGCTCCCGTGATAGCCAAAGCCTCAATATTAGTGGCCGCTGCCCACTCTATCCTCCATGGCTCTCAGGAATACTACCGTTATCGTCTCTCACCCGAGGCCGTCCGACGCGGCCGCGAAAAGGGCTGGGATACTGAGCACTTGGAACGGTTCCTTTACCTTGTAGCCTCAGGCGTAAAGAACCTCGCCGTGGCTAAACTCTTGGTCCGTTGTGGCTTCATCCCTGAGCACATAAACCTCGCTCTAGACCAACTAAGCATAGAAGAAAGCGAGAAATCCCTCTGGCAATTCGTAGAAGGCAACGTTGTAGCTCGGACCCTTTACCTTGCAAGTTTGCTTAAGAACATCCTCTTTGCTTACCCTTCCATACCCTATGCCCCTTACCTTGCTACCAGAATCCAAGAAATAACTGCCCATCTTTCCCCTTCGGCGGCGTGGCAACTGCGTTCCCTGGGGATGGAACTTGCCCAGACCTTCCCCGGCGACAGCAAAAGCTTCTTTATCCCGGCATTTGAGAGGGCTTGGAGCAAACTGGTGGAGGGGAACATAATTTGAGGAAAATGCTCTTCGTTTTTATTGCCTTCTTCCTCTTCTTAGGGTGTGCTTTGCTTACCCTAACCCCCCTTCCCCCTACCCCAACACCTATCCCATCCCCCACTCCATTCCCTTACCCTACTCCATTCCATCCTCCGACCCCTGATCCGTTACCGGCTGAACTTCCGGTTCGGGACCTGGCGGAGATAGCAGCCAGGCTTGGCAAGATACCTTCGGGACCCATTCCTACTCCTACCCCTGCCTCTTACCACCCAGGGCAGGAGACCAACTTTTGGCTTGTTGACCATATCGCTAACAATTACTTCACCACCACTGCTACTTTGTCCGTCCTTACCTCAAATTTCTGCGTATGGGTAGAAAAGGGGGCCAAAGTGGACCAAAAAGCCCTCAAAGCTTCCATTATGCGGTTTGAACAGGAAATTTATCCGCGCTTGCTGGAAATTTTCGGCCCGGATAGCCCTTGGAGTGATTCCTGCCTCCACATCTTCAACGGCTTCATCCCTGGGGTCGGAGGCTACTTCTCTGGAAACGATGCTTATTCCCGCCAAGTCTTCCCTTACTCCAACGAGAAGAAGGTCCTGTACATTAACCTTGGGGCTGTAAGCCCTGGAACCAAAGCTTACATTCCAATCCTGGCTCATGAGCTTCAGCACTTGCTCCATTGGCACATTGACCGTAACGAGGATACTTGGGTTAACGAAGGCTTCTCCGAAATGGCCGAACTCCTAAGCGGACTATACCTTGACGCTTCTACAAGGTCCTTCGCCGCGCGACCTGATACACAACTTACTTCCTGGCCCGATAGCCCCGATGAGGCTTACCCCAATTACGGTGCAAGCTTCCTCTTCATGGCTTACTTCCGAGAGCGTTTCGGGGAGGAAGCTTTCCGCAGGCTCGTGAAATCCCCCCTCAATGGCCTACATGCCTTCAACGAAATTTTAGCCCCCTATGGCCTCAGTTTTGAAGACCTCTTCGCTGACTGGGTTCTGGCCAATTACTTTGATGACCCTGACTCCGGCTATGGTTACCGTGAACTTAACCTCCAACCCCTTAAAGTTTCCGCAACCATTTCCACAATCCCCTTCACTATCACCGAGACTGTCCACCAATATGGTGCTGACTACTTTGAAATCCAGACCGAGAAGCCCGTCCTTTTGCGTTTCTCCGCTAATCCTACCATCACCTTAGGCCCGCCATCCCCTTACAGTGGCCAATTCATGTGGTGGTCTGGCCGAGGCGATGAGAGCGATTCAACTCTAACCCGCAGCTTTGACCTCAGAAACGCCGATAAGGCCACACTGCGCTTTTGGATTTGGTATGACCTGGAGAAAGGCTACGATTATGCTTACTTGGAAATTTCTTCCGATGGGGGCAAAACCTGGGAAATCTTGGAAGGGCCCCACTCCACCTCAGAGAACCCGATGGGAAACAACCTCGGCTATGGCTACACCGGGAAATCTGATGGATGGGTTGAAGAAATAGTGGACCTCACCCCTTGGGCCGGCAAGGAAATCCTACTGCGCTTTGAATACATAACGGACGATGCTGTCAATCACCCCGGCTTCTTCTTGGACGATATCTCAATTCCCGAGATCGGCTATTACGAGGATTTTGAGGAGGGGCGCGGGGGGTGGATACCCAATGGTTTCGTCTATACCAATGGAGTCATTAAGCAAATGTGGCTACTTCAAGCCGCTAAAGCGGGCAAACCGCTGAGCGTAAAGCGGTGGAAGGTAGAAGGGGGTTCTCCTTTAGAGGTGGTTTTAGAACCGGGGACAGTGCTGGTTGTAAGCGCTTTTGCCCCTGCTACTACCGAGCTTGCCACTTATACCTTGAGTTTTGAGCCCATTCCCTCTGGCCAATGAGAACCAATGGGCTTGCCATTGGGCATTTATTCTCCCTCCAGCCATACCCCTTCCTCTGAACCACGAACCCTTTCCAGAGAGGGATAGTAATACATCCCCACCGCTATTCTGAATTCTCCTTTTACAGGGGGAAAATCGGCCCAGGTGATTAGGAAATCCCCCTTGGCCCAAGCCTTGGAAGAGGTAGGCCCATCCTTTGCCTGGAAAAACTCGCCCCCAAGATAGAGGTGGTTGAACTGATGAATCTGCCCCTTTTCAGGTTCTTCTACCTCCCACAAAGTCTCAACCCTTATCCTTTCCTGGCTCTTTTCCAGGTTCCATCCTCTGAACTTGACCCCACAACCCAGACGAACAGGCTCTGTGGGCTTAAAACCTATCGGGTGGGTTCCTTTAAACTTGAGGATTCCCCAAGGTATTTCTCCTTCTCTCCGGGGGAAAAAGTACACTTCGTAACTTCCAGGAGGTAGGTGGGCTGTTGCTTCCTGCCAAGCTGGCAACCAAGGCCCTACAAAAAGGAGCCAAGATGGTTCGGCCGGAATTATTAGAGAATGCAAGCCATTCACAATCCGGTGGGGATAACCCCAGAGGAGGACTTCTATTATAGCTGCATCTCCGTCCTGCTCCGGCTGGTCTCCTGGAGTCACTACTATAATGGGTGTACCATCCTTTACGAAGTTTACAGCCGCCTGCTGGAGAGCTAAGGGGGTGCTTAATCCTCCCGGCACGGGCTTAGTAGCCCAGGTTTCAAGCCCTTCTATGAACATCACCCCTTGCCCTAAGGCAATCCCTAAAGCTATGAGCACCCCTGCCAGGCGAATCCGATGCGGAAGCAACTTTACCCCATAGCCTGCAGCTAAGAACAATGGGGGTAGAGAGACAAGGTGGTAGTGTATGTAGGGGGTAGTAAAATGAAAGAGCCAGAGAGAAGGACTGGCTAAGCTGGCTATTAAAAAGAGAGCATTAGCTTTATCTTTGGAAAAGCCTATAAAGGCATATCCTACCCCGAAAGCAAGGATTGCAGCCAGAGCCAGCGCTTTCCAACTGCCACTGGCTCCCGACCCCAAGAGAAGGGTTTCCCATCCCCAGCCGGTCACAAGCTTAAGAGTTTGAAGCAGGCTTTCTGGGCTTATTTGAAATTTAAGGCCTATACCCTTAATTGTCCCCAAGGCTTTCCACCCGTAAATTAGAGCCGGAATAATAGCTACTGAAAATCCTAAAAGCCAAATCCGACGCTGTTGGCGAGAGCTTATTAATGCAAGGTAAGCTGAGGGAACGAGCAGTGCAATCCCGGCATAGTGCACTTGGAAAGCAAGCCCCGCAATGAAACCATTGAGGAAAAGGATAGGCCTTTTTTCGGTGAAAGCTGCCGTTACTAACCAAGCCGCACTGAGTATAGGAAGCCAATTTTGGGGCCAAACGCTGCGGGAGTAGAAAACAAGGTAAGGGGAGCCAGCCATAAGCCAGGCAGTAACCAAGCCCGATTCCGGTCCCCATCTTGAGCGCGCTACCCACCACATGGCCAGAATGCTTAAGAGGCTTAATAATCCCACGAAAGAAGAAGCGAACAAAGGGTTAGAGGAGAAAGCGTAAGGCAAAGCAAAAAGCCAGACTTGAACTGGGAGGTTAGGTATTCCAACGGAGGAGGGAAGACCTGAGGTAGGAAGAGCCCCCTTTCGGGCCAGTTCCAGAGCCATCAAGCTTAGGCGGGCTTCGTCAAAAGCAAAGGGATTTAAACCTGGCCATCCCAGCCGTAGAATCCCACCCCAAAAAAGTGCCCCTGCCAAAGCTACAATTTCAACCTTGACCGAAAGCTCCTTCCTACCCAATTTTGGCGCTTCCCTCCCCCTCTGGCCTGAGTATACCAAAAATTGTGGGTGTAGACAAAAGGGGTACTGGAGGATAGGACTAAGGTACTATTGCGCTTGCTCAATTTTGGGAAGTATACTAAAATTGCTAAAAACTCAAAGGAAAGGAGGTGAGCAGCCATGTTGCTCAAGCGCGAGAAGGGGCAGGGTCTGGTGGAGTACGCTCTCATCCTGGTCCTGGTGGCCATCGTGGTCATCGCCATCCTGGCCCTCCTTGGCCCGGCCATCGGGAACGTTTTCAGCA
>CAYOIS010000044.1:0-12624 GCA_964404055.1 uncultured Anaerolineae bacterium
CTTGCTTTCCTCGCCTTCAAGGTTTATAATGAGAAAGGGGGAGGCGATGGCTAAAAAGGCGAAGGGGCAAGCTAAAATTTTGAAGCTTTCTTTGATATTACGGCCCGATGTTCTGGGCACAATTTTTGTCTTGCTCAGCCTTTTTACCCTCTTCAGCCTCCCCCCTTCCCAGAAAGGCACTCTCACAAGCCAATGGCTAAGGGTATTGGGCCTTGCCTTCGGCTGGGGCGTTTTCTTGTCCCCTATAATCTTGGGAGCTACAGGGGTCCTTCTATTGCTCTATAAGGCGGCAAAGGTTTCAAAGAAAGAATTACTCCGCCTTCTCGCCGGCTGGGCCTTCTTCTTCCTCTTGTTGGCAATCACCCATTCCCTCTTCGCTTCCCCCGACCCGAAAGGTTACGCTGCCAAGGGTAAAGCAGGCGGGTATGTAGGATTTATAATCAGTGAAACGCTAAATACCGCTTTGGGTCCTGTCGGAGCTATCCTGTTCACCCTCCTCTTGCTCGCTGCCTCCTTCTTCATCGCTCTAGGCCTCCCCTTTTCCAAAGTAGTGGAATCCTTGAAATACTTCTTCGTAGAAGTCCGCGATACGATTAGGTTCTGGAGGCTGAGGAAGCCTGCCCCTGTTGTCCAGCCCCAAAGGCCAGAAGAAGCCACTTACCTTACCCCAAGGATTATAGGGGAAAAGCAACGCTGGCAACTTCCACCAATCCACGAAATCTTGGAAGATTACACGGAAAAGGAGATAGAGGAAGCCGAAATACGCCGTAAGGTCCGAATCATTGAAGAGACCTTGGCAGGCTTCGGGATACCAGCCAAAGTAGTGGAGGTTAACCGTGGACCGACTGTAACCCAGTTTGGGGTTGAGCCCGGCTTTGTGGAGAAAAAGGGCCCCGATGGCCGACCGATAAGAGTCAAAGTTAAGGTCTCCCGGATAAAAGCCTTGGCTAACGATTTGGCCCTCGCCCTCTCCGCCGCCCCAATCCGAATTGAAGCCCCCGTCCCCGGCCGCTCCTACGTGGGCATTGAAGTCCCTAATACCGAATTCTCCCTCGTTTCCCTAAAAGGGGTTATGGAATCAGAAGAATTTCGCCGCAATGAATCCCGGCTCAAAATCGCCCTTGGGAGGGATGTCTCCGGCCAGCCCGTGGTAGCCGATTTGGCTTCAATGCCCCATTTGCTTATCGCCGGGGCCACTGGCTCCGGTAAAAGCATGTGCATAAACTCTATGGTCACTTGTTTGACTTTAATCAATACCCCTGAAACCCTCCGCCTTATCCTGGTGGACCCAAAGCGCGTGGAGTTGGTGCATTTCAACGGCCTGCCCCACTTGGCTATGCCAGTGATAGTAGACGTGGAAAAGGTCCTAGAGGCATTCCGTTGGACCCTGAACGAGATGGCCAGGCGCTATAGGCTCTTCTCTCAAGAAGGGGCGCGTAATATAGAGGAATACAACCAGATTGCAGCCTCAAGAGGCCAAGAAATCCTGCCATACCTTGTGGTAATCGTGGATGAGTTGGCCGACATCATGCTCATGGCCCAAGAAGAAATGGAAGGAATGATAACGAGGTTGGCTCAGCTGGCCAGAGCCACTGGAATTCACCTGGTCATCGCCACCCAGAGGCCGAGCGTTGACGTAATAACTGGCTTAATAAAGGCCAACTTCCCAGCCCGGATAAGCTTTGCCGTCACCAGCCAAGTGGATTCAAGGGTTGTCCTGGACACAGCCGGGGCCGAGGACCTATTGGGGAGGGGTGATATGCTATTTATGCCCCCAGACTCCACCCGGCTCATCCGAATCCAAGGGTGCTACGTTTCCCCGAGGGAAATAAGGCGCTTGGTAGAATTCTGGAAGGCCCAAGGTCCCAGCGAACCACTCTTCCCGAAAGCCTTCCAGGAGCCTTCGCCAATCACTGCAACAACCCCCTATAGGCCACAAACCGAGGGGGATGAACTTCTTAATGAGGCCATAAAGCTCCTCCAAGAGCATGGCAAAATTTCCATCTCCTTCCTCCAAAGGAAGTTGAGGATAGGCTACAACAGGGCCGCAAGGCTTATGGAGCTCATGGAGGAGAAAGGCTTATTGAGCCAAAGGAAAGAAGAAAATTGACTTCTTTCTCACCACAGGATAAAATGAAACAAACCCTTTGTGGGAGGTAAGCCCATGGTTCCACCGAAAGCCAACGTGGTCATAATAGGAGCAGGAGTAAACGGCCTCAGCACTGCTTACCACCTTGCCCTTAAGGGTGTCAAGGACATAGTAGTTGTAGAAAAAGAAAAGTCCATTGCTGCTGGTTCCACAGGCCTTTCGGCTGGAGGCATCCGCCAGCAGTTCTCCACCGAGGTCAACATAAGGATGGCAATGTACAGCGTGAAAAAGTTTGAAAAGTTCAAAGAGGAAATGGATGAAGACATAGGCTTCCATCAAGTTGGCTACCTTTTCCTGCTCACAGACCCCGAAGATGTGGAGCTTTTCCGACAGAGCTATAACCTTCAGCGTAGCCTCGGCTTAGAGGTGGAATGGCTTGGGCCTGATGAAGTCCGCAAACGCTGGCCATACATAAATACCGAAGACGTCTTAGCAGCCACTTACTGCCCTACCGATGGCTATGCCGACCCCTACTCTGTAGCCAACGGTTACGCTAAACAAGCTCGCCGCCTCGGGGTCAGAATTGAGCTTGAGACCGAGGTCACCGGAATAAAGGTTGAAGGCGGTAAAGTCAAGGGAGTTGAGACCACGAAAGGCCCAATTGATGCCCCAATTGTAGTAAACACTGCTGGCCCTTACGCCCGCCTAATAGGCAAGATGATTGGGGTTGACATACCGGTTGACCCCTACCGGCGCCAAGTCTTCATTACCGATGCTTTCCCCGATATACCGCCTGATTGGCCAATGACCATTGACTTCAAGTATCACTGGTACATGCGTAAAGAAGGGCCGGGTTTGCTCATGGGGATGAGCGACTTGACCGAGCCCCCAAGCTTCAATATGAACGTGGACTGGAGTTTCATGGAAAAGGTGGTAGAGCATGGGATAAAACGCATCCCAATCCTGGAGAAAGCCCGGATTATGCGAGGTTGGGCAGGCCTTTATGAGGTCACCCCCGATAGCCAGCCAATTATAGACAAAATTCCAGGGATTGAAGGCTTCTACTGCGCTGTTGGCTTCAGCGGGCATGGCTTCATGCTCTCCCCGGCTACAGGCCTTGTGATGTCCGAACTAATCACCGAAGGCAAGGCCATAACCTTTGATATCACGGAATTCCGTTACAACCGGTTTACCGAAGAAATCAAAGGGGAAAAGCACGTGATTTAGGCCATGGGTGAGATATTGATTCTCAAGGGCGATATCACCACTGTAGAAGCCGATGCCATAGTCAACGCCGCCAACAATAGGCTGTGGATGGGCGGAGGGGTGGCGGGGGCCATAAAGAGGGCCGGAGGCGAGGAGATAGAACGCGAAGCCATCTCCAAAGGGCCGATAAAAGTCGGCGAGGCGGTGGCTACAGGAGCTGGTCGCCTCAAAGCTCGCTACGTTATTCATGCTGCCGCTATGGGCTACGATGACCAAGGCCAAATGATTCCCCCCACCCACGAATCCATCCGAAACGCCACTTTAAATAGCCTCCTTTTGGCCGAAAAGCTTGGCCTCAAAAGCATAGCCTTCCCCGCTTTGGGGACAGGCGTCGGAGGCTTCCCACTGAAAGAAGCGGCAACCATAATGGTCCAAGCTACGCGCGAGCACTTGGCCAAGGGCAGCGGTCTGGAAAAAGTCATCTTCGTCCTCTTCGGGGACGAAGCATATCAAGCTTTCCAAGAAGCTCTCAAGGAGGCTTCCAAGGAGTGAGGCTGTTTAAGGGAAAGGCCAGGGACTGGAAAGAGGCCACCAAGACTTTGAAGGAATCGCCAGACCCTAAAGCGAGGTGGGAGGCGGCGGAAGCTCTTGCTGGTTCTCCTGCAGAACCGGAAATCCTTGAGGCCTTGGTTGAAGCACTGCACGACGAGCACCCTTTTGTGCGGTGGAAAGCGGGGGAAACGCTCCTTTCAATCAGAGGGGATAGCGTCTTAAGTTTACTTCTTGAACTCCTCAGCCATAAGGATGTGACCATTAGGGTAGAAGCAAGCCGAATCCTGGGTGAACTTAAAGACCCAAGGGCTGGGGAGAAGCTTTGCAAGGCCCTGCAGAGCCGGAACGAACTTGTCCGCTGGAGCGCCGCTGAAGCTTTGGCCAATATCGGCTCAAAGGAAGCCATGGACTGCCTTAAAAAAGCCGCAAGTGACCCAGCATGGGGGGTGCGCCGAGCAGTAGCTATAGCCTTAGGGAAAGCGACAACCCAAAAAGACGAAGCCCTCCCCCTCTTAGCCCAACTGGCCAAAGATTTTCATCCTTTAGTGCGCTCGGCAGCAGCCAAAGCCTTGGGCAAGCTGGGAAATCCTGAAGCCGAGGCTTCCTTGCTCCCTCTGCTCCAAGACCCCCATCCTCAAGTACGGGCGGAAGCGGTTTGGGCTCTGGGCCGAACCGGTGGAGAAAAAGCCATCGCTCCCCTCAAAGGCTTATTGGAGGACAAAGAGTTAGTGTTCGGAGAGGCCATAGCAGCCAAGGCTAAGAAAGCTATAAGCTCCATAAGGAGGCGCTTGCTCCTAAGGAGGATTGCTTCTTTGTTCGCCAGACCACAAAAGTCTAATCCTGAGCTTGCGGAAAAGTCATGGTGAACAATCACTTTGCTTTTGAGCAAATTGCTGATAAAATAAAAGCAAAAGGCTTGAAAGATTTAGCTATCCTGACCTTGAGGACTTTAAAACCACTTGGCCCTGTCTTGGTCAACAGCCTCCTGTTCCTAGAACCGTTCATAGGGTTTGGGAAATTGAACATAGTAGCTAACGTCCTCTGCGAGCCGGAGAAGCTCTTGGCACTATTGGAGGAAGAAGACAATGAATGAACTGGGCATTGCTTTTCTGCTTTTCTTCGTCCTCTTCCTCTACATTGCCTTTGTAGAGGTAAGGATAAGGGGTAAGCCCGCCCTAAGGCCGATGCCGGCGTTGGATTTCCTGAAGGAGGCCTTCCAGAAGGCCATAGAAAGCGGTAGACCACTCCATGTTTCCCCTGGAACTGGTACCGTGGGCGAAAAAGATACAGCCGAAACCTTAGCTGGCTTGGGTATTTTGGAGTACGCTCAAAGACAAGGAGGCCTTTACGGCATTCCTATCACCTCCACTTTCTTCCATCCCACCGCTATGCTCTCAGGCTACGATTTTAAGAGGAAATTCGGCCCGACCAGCGGAAGAATCTACTTCATTGCCCCCGAAAGAGGGATTTATGCGGCTGGAGCGGCAGAAGTCCTGAAAAATGAAAGACCTATCTTAAGCTTGGCATTGGGGCCATTCGGCTACGAATTTTTGCTTCTGAGCGAAGTTGCCGAAAGCAAAGGCATTGACCAAGTGGCTGGCGCTACAGACCCATCCGTCCTACCTTTCGTTTACTCCTCAACGGAACACAGCCTTATAGGGGAAGAGGTTTTCGCTGTGAAAGCCTACCTTGCTAAAGAGCCGCAGGCCTTGGCCGGGGTTATCGCTCAGGACGTGATGCGGTTCATCCTAATAGTCGGGATAACTGTGGGCGTTATCCTAAAAACGCTGGGGGTGATATGAAGAAAATAATCCCTGCCCTGGTAGCAATCTTAACCGGGCTAACGGTCTTAGCCGATTTCTTCATAACCCACCCAATTTTGGACCTTGTAGGAAGAACATTGTTGCAATGGGCAATGATAGTTGCAGCCTTCGCCTTTGTAGCTGGCCTACTCAACATCTTTCTCACCCACACCTCAAGGGTTTTCCACCGCGAAAAGGGGTGGGGTTACAGCATTGTAGTAATCTTAGCCATGTGGACGGTTCTGGTTTTCGGGTTCTTGGAGCCAGAAGGGCCGCATGGGTATGTAGTAAGCTGGATTTTCCGCTACGTCCAGTATC
This sequence comes from uncultured Anaerolineae bacterium, assembly GCA_964404055.1. Lineage (GTDB taxonomy): Bacteria > Chloroflexota > Anaerolineae > SpSt-600 > SpSt-600 > SpSt-600. The sequence continues at coordinate 5,968 of CAYOIS010000044.1, forward strand.
CAATCCAAGCGACCGTCATGGGTCTTTTAGCTTTCTTCGCTTTATCGGCTGGTTACCGTGCATTCCGCCGAAGGACATTTGAGTCTACAATAATGCTCCTCAGTGCTTCCTTAGTGCTACTTGGGTATGCCGCTATCATGACCGATTTGTGGCCGATGAGCGCCTTGAAGGAATGGATTTTATCGGTGCCAGCCATGGCTGGCGTGAGAGGAATACTGCTGGGGGTCGCACTCGGCATCACAGCCACTGGCCTTAGAATCCTTATCGGAATGGATAAGCCTTACTCAGATTGAGGTGCGGGATATGATTTATTGCCCTAATTGCGGAACGGCTAATAGGGAAGGAAGCAAATATTGCAACCAATGTGGGGCTCGCTTAACCCCTGAGGAAGGGATAAAATGTCAGATATGCGGGACCATAAACTCGCCTGAGAGTGAAAGGTGCGTGAACTGCGGAGCTTCGCTCAAGCCCGCTCCACCGCCTGAGGAAAAGCCAGCCGAAGAATTCCCCAAGGTCCCAGTCTTTCCGGAAGAAGTCATCCTGACCATAGAAGAAGAAGTGCCCGACTTCTTAGCTGACCTCAGGGCAAAAGTCCAAGAAGTAGCTTTTCCTGAAGAAAAGCGCGAAGTAGTCCCGCCTGAAGAAGAGCACTTTGAGGAAGAGAAGCCCATTTTCATCGCAGAAGAATATGAGGAAAAGCCTTTTGAAGAGGAGTTACCTCCAACCCCAGCCGAAGAGAAGCCTGCCGTCACTGCAGAGTATCGTGAGGAAGAATTGCCCGATTGGCTCAAAGAAGCCGAGGAGATTGTTTTACCACCTGAACCACCCGCTCCAGCCGATTGGCTCAAAGAGGTAGAAATCCCATGGCTTGAAGAAGAAATAGTTGAGGTCCCTGTCCTGGCCGAAATACCTCCTTGGCTTGAAGCCCTCCGCCCTGTTGAAGAAGCTCCTGCAGCTCCCCCGTCAGAAGAAGAGGCCGAGGAAAGGGGAGTCCTTCAAGGGCTGAAAGGGCTATTGAAACCTGCGGCCATTTTTAGCCCTCCGGAAAAAATCCCCTTGCGCGGGGAAGTAGCGGAGCTAAGCCTGGGCAGCGAAGAAATTCAAAAACTGATAAAATTGAAGCCAGCAGCCCCTGCCGTAAAAATCAAGGTCCCTCCGAAGGAAATCCGCACCCACAGGTTTATCCACTTCATCCTACTTCTGGCCGTCCTTATCCCGATGCTTCTTGGATGGCCTTCCATGCCTTCAGGCTCGCCCCCAACACCGCCGGGAGTAGAAAAGTTCTTCCAGACAGTAGAAGCCCTTCCCCCTGGCTCACTTGTGTTAGTAGCGTTTGATTATGAGCCTTACATGGCTGGTGAAATGGAAGTAGTGGCCCATCCGGTCCTTGCGCACCTTAAAGGGAAAGGATGCCGCGTGGCTTTAATAAGCTTTAATCCCACAGGACCTGCACTGGCTCAGGCGCTTGGGGAAAAGGTTGGCTTCCGTTACGGCGAAGAATTCCTCAACCTTGGTTATATACCAGGGGTGGAAGCGGGGCTGAGGGCTTTGGGAACTTCTGATGGCTGGCTTGTAAAGTACGATTACCTCCAGGGCAAGCCTTTGGATTCTTTCCCGGCCTTTCAAAGTGTTAAAGGTTTGAAAGACTGGAATTTGATTGTATTGTTCGGTGGGCAATCTCCCACCTTGCTAGGGTGGATTGAGCAAGTGGGGTCCATGATTGAAGCGCCAATGGTTGCCGGGGTAATATCCGGGCTTAAGCCATATGCCGAACCTTATTTGAGTTCAGGGCAGCTAAAGGGCCTGCTGGGGGGCACAGCCGACGCCGCCTTCTACGAAGCCATGCTTGGTAAACCCTCGGCAGCTACGAGGGCGGCCCCTGTCCAGGCTTTCGCCCTGCTCATCGCTTTGCTCCTAATCCTTGCCGGTAGCTTAACGAGAGGTGGAAGCCATGCTTAACCCAGACTTCATAGGCCAGTGGGTTGCACTTTTCCTAACTTTAGCGGTCTTCAGTTACCTGATAAAGGATAACTTCCTCTACCGCTTAGCTATCCACATCCTTGTGGGGGTAGCTGCAGGCTACGCACTGCTGGTAGCCTACAAGGCAGTCTTAGAGAAAATGCTAATCCTCCCTTTATTGCAGGACCCCCAGACTAACGTTGGGCTTGTGGTCCCACTAACTTTGGGTTTGCTCCTTTTAGCCAAGCTTTTACCTCGGATGGGGTGGATAGGGAATGTTTCCATGGCTTTCCTTTTCGGGGTAGGAGCCGCTTTAGCCATTGGCGGAGCGATAGTCGGAACAATCTGGCCACAGACGCTGGCTTCCATCTCTTCATTTAACCCTGCCCACCTCGGGCTCCCAAGGGCTTTCAACAACTTCATCCTCTTTATTGGGACTCTGAGCGCATTGTTTTACTTTTACTTCACTGGAACTCGGAGGAACAGGGCCCTAAGAGCTTTAGCTTCATTGGGCAAAGCTTTCATAATGATAGCCTTTGGTGCCCTCTTTGCCACCGGATTGGTTACTTTTGTGACGCTTCTTATTTCACGGATAAACTTCATCCTGGAGGTAGTAGGTTGGTAGAAAGGATAATTGCAGGCTCCATACTGACCTTAGACTGGGGAAGCGCCCGCACCAAAGCCTTTCTTTTGGACAGAGTTGATGGGCACTACCGCCTTATAGCTGCGGGGTGGGCTCCCACCTTCGGCCGAGCTTTGGAGCATGATCCTCTTAAGGGCCTGCAAGAAGCTGTATCCCAAATAGAAAAAGCCGTTGGCCGTCGCTTAATGGGAGAAGAAGGGCTGCCGCTGATTCCGGAAAGGGAAATGGAGGGGGTTGACTTTTTCACGGCCTCGGTCAGTTTCCAACCTCCTCTGAGGGTGATGTTGGTAAGCCTATCAAAGATAAGCCTTGAGGTCGCTCGTAAAGCCATAAGCTCCTACTACGCTGTAGAAGCTGGCTCCTTTTCCTTCTTGGAAGAAGAAAGCCGGAGCGCCAGGGTTGAACGCCTCCTGCGCACCCTTTCCGAAAGCATGCCTGACATTATCATCATAACCGGAGGGACGGAGGGGAGCAACCCGGAGCCGATTGCCGAGATGGCTCGGATGCTTTCCCTGGTTTATCCGCTTTATCCTGGGTTGGGTAAACCCCCTATAATCTTTGCCGGAAACAGTGCGGCCCGCGGAGCTGTTGAGGAAGCGCTCAGCCCCATAACGCAGCTCCGCTTCGTTGATAACATCCTCCCCACGCTTGAGGAACAGAACATCGGGCCTTTGTTCAAGGAACTGGAGGATTTATACCGACAATTGAAGCTATTTGAGCTTTACGATTTAAGCTACCTTCGCTCAACCTTATCGGCCCCGTTAACCTCTTCCCTCTCAGCTTTCACCTTCATGATTCGCTACCTTTGTTCCCTTTACGGCTTTGAAAGAGGGGTATTGGGGGTGGATGTAGGAGGGACTTACACGGCCATAGTCGGTGCTACTAAGGACAACTTCTTCAGCACTGTCCGGAGCGATTTGGCCTTAAGCCACGCCGATTTTCTCCTCCGCGAACCGGGAAGAATTGCGCGCTGGCTCCCTTACGAAACCACACCTGAAAAGATTGCCGAAATCGTCTTGGAAAAATCCCTTCGCCCTGAGAGTGTACCGGTCACCAAGGAAGAGCTGATGCTGGAAGGAGCTGTCATTAGGGAAGTCCTAAGGGAGGCTTTTTCCACCGCACGCGAAGCTTTCAAGGGCCTTTTTGGCCCCGAACTTCCGTTAGATATGGTGGTAATAACGGGGGGAGCTCTTGGCTCCTTCCCTATTACGGGGTGGGTTGCTTTGATGCTATTGGATTCCCTACAACTTTCGGGGGTGATGATGTTTGCGGTGGATAAGCTGGGCTTGTGCTCCGCATTGGGCTCCCTCGCTCCCCTAAACCCTGTGGCCGTCTCCCAAGTTTTAGAGCGCGATGCTTTAATCCCCTTGGGTACAATCATAGCTCCTTCAGGGTCAGCCCCCGAAGGGGCCATTGCCATTAGGGCAACGATTTCCTTTGACGATGGTAGAGTTTTGGAAGCTGAGGTTAAGGCTGGAAGCATAGAAGTTATTCCTCTGGCCCCTGGACGCAAGGCCTCTTTAGAGGTCAGTTTTTCTAAGGGAATGAGCCTTGAGCCGAGCATAAAGAAAGGCCAAACCAAAATAGAAGCAAGAGGTGGTTTAATAGGCATTGTGTTTGATGCCAGAGGCCGTCCCTTGCCTTTGCCATCCCCTGAGCAACGGAACAAAATCCAAAAATGGCTTTGGGAGATGGAAACATGAACTTCATAAGGACTGTCCGCATTTCCCCCTTTTCCCTAATCCGGGTGGAAAGGCGACTGCCTTTCCCCGGAGAAGTTTTGGTTCGCCCGGGTGAGAGCGTTGAACCTCAACAGACCATTGCTGTGGCGGAACAGCGAGGATGGGTTTGCCTTGAAGTGGCCAAAGAACTGGGAGTAAAAGAAGAGGAGTTAAAGCGCTTCCTCAAGAAGAAGCCTGGGGAGAAAATAGAGGCTGGGGAAGAGTTAGCTTCGCGCAAAGGCATCCTCCCCTACACTTATGTAAGCTATGCCTCCCCTGTATCAGGTCGGGTTGCTGCTATCGGCATGGGCATGGTCATCTTAGAGACGGTTTCTGGAAGCATAGAACTAAAGGCTGGCCTCAAAGGCATCGTTAGCGATATAATCCCTTACTATGGAGCTATAATAGAAAGCAAGGGGGCATTGATTGAATGCGTATGGTCCAATAACAAGGAAAAGGAAGGCATCGTGAAAGTGGTTACGGATAAAGACAAGGCCCTTACCCCTAAAGACCTTCAGACTGCCGCCAAAGGGTTTATCCTGATATGCGGGACCGTTCAAGATGAAGAAACACTTTCCAAGGCCGCTGCTCTTCAAATCGGCGGGATAATTGCTGGAAGCCTAAAGGCTACCCTGAGAGAAAAAGCCCTTTCCATGCCTTATCCAATAATCCTCACCGAAGGGTTTGGGGAGACACCCATGAACTCTGCAGCCTTTGAACTCTTTCGCTCTGCAGAAGGTTACGAAGTGACCCTCTTGGTTTCTCCGCCTTCAATCGTCATCTCTGTAGCCGAAGACATCTTAGCCCCTGGGGTCATCAGAAGAGAGATTGGCTCTAAGGTAAAAGTATGCCGTGGACCTTACAAAGGCCTTCTGGGAGAACCGCTGGAAAAAGAGCAACGTGAACTATTGCTGGAAAGCGGGTATGTAACCCCGGCAATGCTTATTCGCCTGGAGAACGGTGTAGAGGTTAGGGTGCCCATTGCCAATTTGGAAGCAATTGAATCCTAAAAGGAGGGGGAAATGTCTGCAAGACTGCCAAAGTTTTCCCTTGGTCAGGGGCCAGATAGAATCTTCAATTTACTGGCTATTGGGCTTGTGGCCATCTTGATAATAGGGTTATGCGGGATCGGCTTTGTCTTCCTCACTCGTCCAAGAGGGGCTGCCCCAGCAACACCTACCCCTCCCCTCACCGAAACACCCCTCTTAGCAAGGCTTACGCCTGTAGCAACTTGGACCTTCACCCCTACTCCGCTTTTAACGCCTACCCCCACTTTTACCCCTGTTCTGGCAGGAGCTCCAACTCCAACCCCTCTACCTTTAACCCCAACCCCAACGCCAACTCCTATTCCGGCAGCAACAACGACTCCTCCCACGGGCTATGGCCTTCCTCTGCTGGCTGTGGGTGTTGGGCTATTCATAGTAATCTTGGCCTTGAGAAAACTGCGCCTGTGAGGGCAAAATGGAAGAGCTCATAATTGAAAACTTAGAGGAAGGGAAGCTCCCTTGTGAGAAAGCCTTTGCTATAGCTCGGAAACTCCGGGTAAGGCCGGTCAAGATAAGAGAGAAGGCTGACGAAATGGGGATAAAGATATCCCGCTGTCAGCTCGGCCTTTTCGGATATGGTGGCCAGAAGTTGGTTTCCCCTGTGGAGGAAGTCTCCCCTGAACTGGAAAGAGAAATAAGGCGGCATAGCCGAGAGGGCAAATTGACCTGTGCTAAAGCTTGGGCCATAGCCCGCAAGCTAAACTTAAGCAAATTGGAAGTTTCCAAAGCCGCCGAATCCCTTGGGATTCGCATAACCCAATGCCAACTGGGCTGCTTCTAAAGGAGGGACAATGCGAGTAGAAGTATGGCTTTACGGCCCTTTAGCCAAATATGGAGGCGGGGAGCATTATGCTAAGGTAGAAGTTGAACTTTCCCCAGGGGCTACAATGAAAGATTTGCTTGAGAAGCTCGGCATCCCGGAAGATGAGCGGGGGATAACCTTTGTGAACTCACAACTTTCGGCTATGACTGGCTTTCACCCTGACTTGGACTTAAAGTTAGATGATGGCGACAGGGTAGGGATATTCCACAGCAAAAGCATGTGGCCTTTCCAATACCGTTTTGGGGCCAAACTTCATCCTAAGTTTGAGGAAAGCGTAAAGAGAGGGGAAGTAGAATTTCTGCACCACTCCTATGGTAAATTTAAGGGGTAATGTCATTGCGAGCCCCCAAAGGGGGCGAAGTAATCCCCAGCAATTGGTTGGGGAGCGGCGCCTACAAAGGTAGGTTAAAAGGGGTCCAACGGGGAAAACCCATCCTTTTGCAAAGGGGGTTAAACCAGCTAAGA
>CAYOIS010000045.1:0-12510 GCA_964404055.1 uncultured Anaerolineae bacterium
AAGCTCACGGCCTTTATTATACTTTGAATCCGTTTCTTGTCCAGGCAAGCCTTGAGCCAGGTGTATTCCAGACATCGTGGGGGGAAACCGGGAAGTTTCTGGCGATTTACCTAAATGAAGGCCGGCGGAAGGCGACCTTTAGCTTCGCTGCTGATTGGAAATCAACTTCTTGTCAAGCATTGGCCTTCGCCGACGCCTTTCCCGGCCGGCGGAGGCTGACTTTTGGCCGAAGGCCCAATGGGCTGACTTCAGAAGAGTTTTCCCGTTCTGAGGCGCACTTGTGGCATGTTTGCTCCCTTGTCCCCACCCTCTTTAAGGAAAAACAACTCGCTCCCCTTTTATTCCTGGAAGAACACCCCTAGACCCCTTATCTTCCTTAGGGATTATAAAGAATAAAACTTCGCCCCCTCCAACCCTTATAAGGGTAGGTTCTTGGCCAACTACGCTGCAGTACCAATGTCTTGCCACTCTACCAATGAGTGACCACAGTGTCAATTTTATCCTTAGGTCGGCCCTGGGGCTCAGCTTCTTGTTGGGCTTGTTCATATCGCCTTTGCACATCCTGGATAGCCTGTTTAAATTCCTGCGCTAAGGAGGGGGTCGGCCTGGGGTAGTTCTAATGCCTAGCGGTAAGTTTCCAGCGCACCTGCCAAATTGCCCTGCTCATCCAAGCGGCGAGCAGTCTGCCTTAGGGCTTGGATAGCCCTTTCCCTCGCCATCCGTTCTTGCTATATGGTTCGGTGCCGTTGGGTCAGTTCTTCCAACTCCCGCTTCCAGGCCTCATCAGCAAGAACCGGAACCCCAGACAGGAAATCCCGATATCGGCCTAAAGGGAACTCCCATTGGGGGCAGGTCTCTTCATCCCCCTAGTAACCACATGCCGGGCATTGTAGTTCATTGGATGAACTTATCTTTTCTGGGCTTTTGGCTCCAAAAGGGAACCCGGTTGTGTGAGAGCGCGCTCAAAGGCAGCCAGTTGTTCAGAGGTAGGGATGCCAACCAACAGGGCGTATTCCCCTTCCAGGTAAATCTCTATCCGACGAGGGATATGGACAAAGTCAAACCATCGCAGGCGATCTGTTAGATAATGTATTCGCTGGTTGGCACTCCCTCGTAACCCTTGCTGGTCGTTGAGCTCTTCTATATAAGGCCCATCAATTAATACGTCTATTTCATTCAGCAAATCTTCCACGCCTGGGCCAGGGGGGTGGGCACGGAGTTGTTCCAGGGTAAAACCGGTATAACAGATGATGGAAAGGTCTCGTTGGCGGCGGGCAAGGCGGGCTACAGCTGCCAAACCGGCGGCTTGCAACATCGGCTCGCCACCGGAGAAGGTTAAGCCGGTGACTTCGGGATGGACCAGCAATTCCGAGACCACCTCTTCTGGAGTCATCAAGCGGACAATGCGCCGGGGGATCCAATCGGGGGCAATGCATCCAGGGCAGTGGAAGCAACACCCCTGTACCCAGACTACAGCCCGTAGACCCGGACCGAGAGCACGGGTAGCGGGACAAATATGGGCTACATTGAGGTAAGGGAACCCGCCGTTAGACCAAGGATTATACTGAGCCACGGTTACCTCCTTCGGGAGGCCAGGATTTCGGAGCATAAGGCCATTGAGGGAAGGGGCGTGTCGAAGAAGCAGCTTCCCTGCACGCTCTTTGGAAATCAGCAAAAGCCTCACGGAAAGCTTCTGCTTGGGTTCCCCCTCCCAAGCGGGCAACTTGTTCGGCTTGCTTGCTCACATCCCGCACATATTGCGCCAGTTCCCGTAGCCACTCGCCCCAGCGCTTGCGCAGGAGGTCAAGGGAAAGGGGAGTCCGAGTTTCTGTTGCAGCCATTTGCTGAAGTTGTTGCTGCTGAAAGACCAGTGTGGCCAACCGTAGGCTCCCATGGAGAAGGTCAGCGACCATCCGAACAGCGGCATCAAAATCCAGAGGAGAGCCGGGCTCCTGGAGGTGGCTCAAGGCACGTTGGATGATGGTCGCTATATTATCCAAACTTTCCAAATTTCCTCTTAGCGAATCTTGAGCAATTTGGCCTCCTTCTTTCCATTGTTCCAAACCCGTTCGGATTTGCCGGAGCTCCTGCTGGGCATTGTTTACCATCTCGGAGATTTGATTAAGGGTGTTCTGAGATTTGTTCAAGTACATCCGGATTTCCCACAAATAAGAAGGGTGGAGGATGTTTTTAAGGGTTTCCTGTAACTTCTGTATTTCTCCGGCGAAAGCTTGCAGTTCTTCGGGCTTGAGAAGCTCTTCCGCTCGCTTCAAATCTAAATTCGTCCCTTCTATTGCTTGGATAATATTTTCAATGCTGGAATGGGCCTGATCAATACTGGTGCGGATTTGCCTCAAAGCCTTGAGCATGTCCTGAATTTGAGCTTCTGCTTCAGGTCCAATGCTTATCATAATGAACCTCCTAAATAGAATTGTTCTCGCTGATGCGTGCGTTCATTGTTTTCTATGGCGATACGTAGGGCTTCTTCGGCCATCCGGAGCAAGGCCCGGACTTGTTCCAAGGCTTCCAAGGCATCTTTACGTTCGGCACTTTCAGGGAGGGCCTGGGCAACACGGCGGTCAGCTTCTTCATACTTTTCCAGCTCTTTACGATATTGTTCCCAAGCCTCATGAGCCCTGCGGTAACGTTCACGCGCTTCTTCCAAGCGTGTCCAAGTTATAGTCAATTCCTGTTCTTTAGCCTCTGCCAGTTGGAGCAAATCCTTTGCATCCCGGTTCAAATGCTGAAGTTGAGCCTCCGAGAGTCGTACGAAACTTTGAGCCCCTTTTTGCAAGGCCTGTTCCAGTTCTCCAGCCTCCAGCAAGGCTTGCTGGCGCTCCAAGTAGGCAACTTGCTCCCGTAACTTTTCCAAAGCATCGGATTCCACCAGCTTCTGGAGGCGGCGAAGGTCTTTCAGCCGTTCCTCAAGGGCCTGAATCTCTTTTTGCTGTTGCTCCCATTTTGCTTCAATGTCTGCTAATTGCTCCAGTTCCTCGCGGAGTGCACGCAAAGCGTCTGCTTGTTTCTCGGTCTCGGCCTTTAAGGAACGGATTGATTCCTTCAATGTTTGGCCTGGTCGGGCTATTTCTTCAACAGTGGGCAGGCGTTTCAGGCAAGCTTGAAAGTCTTCCAAGAAATCAGCAAATTTAGAAAGTAGAACTAAAGCTTGAACTCGGTCTAATGTTTTTGGATCCAACTGCTTAGAGAAATTCTGACAAGCCTCCCGCATTTGATTAAGCGGCTCTTCCCAAGGGTTCCCCATAGTCTTACTCCTCAACCATTAGGATAGGATTTATGTCTCCCAAACGGTATTCTCTGCGTTCCCCTTTGCCTTTCTCAGGCTCAAATACGAGGATGCCCATATTAGAGCGGTCAATGAGTACTCCAACGCGGTATTTACCTGGGGGTGGGAAGTGGACAGGAGGGAGGCTGAAGCGAATGGGTTGGCTAGTTCCCCCCAGCTTCAAGCCAACCGGTAATGCATTAACACTTTCCCTTTGCACTTGAACAACTCGCTGGGCGAATATTGGACGGGCTTGCCCAGCAGCCATTTTACCGGCCTCCACAATGGGCAGGAAAACTTCCTTCAGCATTCCACCCTCCAGCTGGAAAACAAAGATTCCCAATGTGTGAGGGTAATATTCCACCGGCTCCACCATACCGGCAGCAATTAGGGCGGCTCCATAAGCAATGGCGAAGAATTGACGATACTCGCGGTGCAGCCGTTGATCAAACCGCACATCCATAGAATCACGAATGCCCAGGCTTTCCAAAATAGCACGCTGAACGAGGGGGAATTGCCCGAACCCACCCACAATGGCGACCCGATCAATGGATAACCTTCTCTCTTCAATCCGTTTCAAAAGGCGTTTAAGTACTTCAGTAATCCCTCGAGCGATAGGGGCAAAACTTTCCCGAACCTGCTTCAATGTAGGTGTGAACTCGCGGGCAAAAGTGTAAAATTCCAAGGGAGTATCATCTAATCGTGGATCTTCAAGCTCAATTAAACCGGCAATTTCTTTGATAGCTTGATCATGATGCTCAATTTTCACTTGTTCAAAAGCATGGACAAGTTCAATCAGCTTGTCCTGAGTGAGGTTTTCATTTTTTACCGCTTGGTAAGTGCTTCTGACAACTTCTTGGTCAAAGCGAGCGCCAGCGAGCCCCCAACCACCTTCGCTATTCCCATCAAAATCCAGGACCTCAATTCGGTTCCCGACGACTTTGCAAAGGGCAACATCAAATGTGCCACCACCCATATCACAGACCAGCAAGTTGAAGGGTCTATCGGTGCGGCTTTCAGCACGTTGATATTCGTAAAGATAATAAGCTCCGGCGCAGATTGGCTCACTCCGCAAATGATCTACGGGGAGTTTTAATTCGTCCACAAGGATGTGGCGCAAAGCTTCGGCCCCTGGATTATTAGGGCTGCGTTGCCAAACTTCCGGAACTGAAACAACAATACTCTCAATAGGGCCAATTTGCTTCTCAAAGCAGTATTCCCCTTCCCGAAGCAAGTGGTGGAAGTAATCTCGTACTACTTCATCGGGGGAGCGATCCAATTGCCAGCCCATTTCCTTTTGGCGGGCCGGGTCACGGATAGGCAGAAACAATTTGAAACGGGTAGCCAATTGAGTGTTCGGAAGGTTAAGGGCATCAGAAATTGCTGCTTCTCCGATGGAAATATTCAGGCGGCCATCTCTACCTATGCGATAGGCTACAGCGGTAGGGATGTAATCCCGACCTCTGCTTGGGTCCGGGTAGCGGAATAGGTGGAGTTTATTGTCGTGGACATAGGCAATCTTAGTGTAAGTAGTGCCAAAATCAATCCCAATGCGGTATCCCATGCTTTATCCTCCTCCTACGTATAGAACTGCGCAGAGGGCAAAAAGTTAGTAAAAGACAAAGCTTCTCTGAAAAAGAAAGCCCCTCTGCATCCTCCTTTGTCTGGCTCGCAGGAAAAGCATAGCTCCCGGAGGGCTCTGGAGCATGGGCTAAAGCCCAGTTAGAGAATGCCTTTCCGGGGTTAAACCCTTTTTCTTTCAAGCGCTTGCGCAGCCGCCTAACAGCTTCCTCGCCGTAGCCCAAACGCCCGGAGGAATAGTCCGCGATGGCTTTTCTCCATTGCTTTTGAGCCTGTGCCATTTTATCCTCAAATTCTTGCAAGACGCTGGGTTCGCTTAAAATGAGTTCTTCACTTTCCAACACCCAGCCGCAACATGGACATTTTTTGCTTCCTTTCACAGGCCATTTACAAATTGGACATCGTTTTGCTTGGGCCATAACTTTTCCCTTCGTATGCGCACTTTGGGCAAAGATTTTCCGTTTAATGGCTCCAGAATTTCCGGTAAACCTCTTGAATGCTGATGGCCAAGTTTAGGCCAGAGGCAATCTCCTGCTTTACTCCGCCGTGGATGACACCGATCACTCGGAAATCAGAGCGGCGGAAAACGGGAGCACCGCTGCTGCCATGGGTTACCACAGCGTCCAGTTGAATAAGACGGCCTTCTTCCCGCAGACTGCTCACCACACCTTTTGTATAAGTGATTTCTCGTCCAAGCAGTTCACCCAAGGGATAACTCAGCACTCCAACCTCTTCCCCTAAAGATGGGATTTCCCCCTCCTTTACCAGTTGGAAGTAAACATCAAATGGCCCTCCTTCTTTAAGTCGTAGCACCGCCAAATCACATTCTGAATCCCACCCTACAAGTTCCGCAGGTATCTTTCGTTCTGGCTCCGCCTCAAAGGAAGCCAATATTTCCGCTGCCCCTTCTACTACATGGTAAGCAGTCAGGCAATATCCGGAAGGGGTGACCAGAAAACCTGTCCCGGAGCCTTTTTCCCCCTTTGCTGAGCTTACTTCAATATAGATGACGGCTCGTCGGAGGGCATCAAGAGATAGTGAAGCAGCTGGGCTTTTAGGGAGCAAAGAAACCAAATCAAAGGGTTGGCGCGACGGGCTGACACTTGGGGGCGGAGCCATTCCTTCCACCTCCGGAACATCCTGGGGTAACAGGAGGAGAGCCCCTGGGTCATCAGGGCTTCCACCTCGTTCCAACCAACGCAAGGCAGCATGCTCTTTCATCCTATCAAGCAAGTTGCGAACTTCCCGGGCATTGCCAAAAGTTCGGGGATTAGCCCGCTGGACAGCCTCCAAGTAAGCTCGGGCTCGCTCCTCAGCCCCAGGTGTCAGGCGATAGCCCTCCCGCTCCGCCATTTGACGCAGGATTTCTTTCAGCTCATCAGGGGTGTAATCCGGGAAGTGAAGATACTGGGTGAAGCGGGAACGGAGGCCGGGATTGGACTCAATGAACCGGCGCATTTCTTCCGGATAGCCCGCTACAATCACTACCAAACGATCCCGGTAGTCTTCCATTTGCTTGAGCAGCTCCTCAATCGCTTCTCGGCCGAAGTCCTGTTCTCCTCCACGGACAAGGGTGTAGGCTTCATCAATGAAGAGCACCCCATCCAGGGCTTCTTTGACCTTCTTACGGGTTTTGGGAGCGCTTTGGCCAACGTATTCAGCAACAAGGTCAGCTCGGGTGCATTCCACAACATGGCCCTTGCGTAGTAAACCCAGGGAGCGGAACATCCTGCCCATCAAGCGGGCAACTGTAGTTTTGCCAGTGCCCGGGTTACCCGTAAAGACCATGTGAAGAGAACGAGGTGCAACGGGTATCCCTTGCTTCCGGCGGAGCTGGTCCTGACGCAAAAGGGCAACCTGCCGGCGGATGAACTCCTTAATTTCTTTTAGCCCTATAAGGCCATCCAACTCACGCAAAAGTTCTTCAATCTCAGGGACAGGTGGCCGACGGAACTTCTGGTAAGTTGTGGGGATATCTTCGGGCTTGATTGGTTCATCGGGAGGAAGGTTCTGCATTTGCACACGCGCCGCACGGCAGCGGATTATGCCGTCTTTGAGGTTGCGCATCTCCCCAGCATTGCCAAAAGTTTCATCTCGGGTTGCGTACAGCCCCTCTACTACCTCTCGCAGAGCGGATTCAGCTTCTGGGGTCCAAGTATAGTTTTCATCTCTCAGCATCTTAAAGAGGATGGCTGACAGTTCATCAGGTGTGTAATCGGGGAAATGAATTACATTTTCGGGAGGGAACCTCCGCCTTAGGCCAGGGTTAGCGTTTAGGAACTGCTCCATGCGGTCTGGGTAACCAGCTACGATGACGATTAGGCGTTCTCGCTCATTCTCCATACGGATGAGGAGTGTGTCCAGAGCTTCCTGGCCGAAGCCTCCGCGCTCTTTTTCAGCCAGCTGGTAGGCTTCGTCAATGAAGAGGATACCATCCAAAGCTCGGTCTATGAGCTGGTTGGTTTTCTGAACTGTGCCACCCACGTACTCGGCGACCAAGTCACCATACTGAGCCTCTACCAAGTGGCCTCTACGGAGGAGGCCAATATCACGGGCAATTTCACCCATCAGGCGGGCGACTGTAGTTTTGCCGGTGCCGGGGTTGCCAGTAAAGACCATGTGTAGGGAAGGGGGTTCTCCTCGCCCGGCCAAGCCTTGCTGGCGGCGGCGGGTTTCTTCCCGGATCCAAAGGGCCCACTCCCGGACCCGCTGTTTGACCGGCTCTAGGCCGATGAGGCGTTCCAGGCGCTCCATGGCTGGGCTTTCCTCCGGCCGTACGGCGGCGAACCAGCTGCGACGGTAAGCCGTCTCTTTATCCAGGCTTCCAGCCTCCCGCAGCCGACGCAGCCACACTCCCGCTCCCAGCCCTTCTGCTACCATCCATTCAGCCAGGCGATCCCGCTCATTCCAGTTCACCCGGACCCCAAACCGGAGGCGGGCGTAGTCAATGAGACGTTGCATCTCAGCCAAGTCCGGGTAGCCTATGTAGACGAGATGGAAGGCCCGGCTGGCTTCTCCTTGGAGGATATAGTTGCGCAAAGCAACTGGGAGCGCAGGCAGTTGTTCTATTGTGTTTCGAAGGCTTTGGTAGTCCCCGCTTTCAAAGAGGAAAATGCAGACATTGGCGTTAGTAGCGGGCAATTCCATCCAACGGCTCAAGCGAGCGGCTTGCTGGCGTGGGTTCTCAAACCAGGTGAGAGTAGTCTCTGCCCCACGCACTACGATGGCAGTCTTGGGCTGGGGCTGCCTTATCATAGCGTCCATTAACATTAAGGCATGAATGTCGCCGATGCCCCGGCCGGGAGCTTCCATAGGCGTAGCGGCCGCAGGCGCTTCGGAGACGGCCTGCCCAGCAGTGACATTGGCACCTCCCACCGGTAAGAGCATCCGTTCCCCTAAGGGTCCGCCACGCAGGATGCGCATTCTTGGGACTTCACCACTGGCCTCAGGGGGCTGGATTCGTCTCCCTCTTGGTGGCCGGGCAAGGTCTCGGGAGTGAGAATCCAGGAAATACAGGGGACGGTCAGCGGAGACAAAAGCGATGCGTTCAAAGCCGTGCTCATTGAGCAAACGCCAAAGGGCTTGCTCAATGTTGATCTCAGCATAATCAATGGTAATGAAGGTATCGGTCACGCCTGGGCCGTAGAGGAAGAAGAACCGGTAGCCCAGGTCAAACCGCAAAGCCTGTTGCAATCGTTCCACCGGCATGGCCTACCTCTCGCTATAGCACAAACCTCCTGACTGCGTTGGATTTGGCATGGGCTTTTGGGAAGGGACCAGCGATGGCCTTCAGCTTCACAGACTTTCCCCTACAGTCACCGGGTAAGCCCGCACGTTATTATTATTGCTCCCCGAAACCACCCACTGCCCATCCGGAGAAAAGGCTACACTGTGTACTAAATCCGTATGCCCTTTCCCCATCCAGGCAGGAGCGGGAAGTTCCAGCCGAATGACCTTCAGCTACACTACTTCCCAACGCCGCACCTCCACCAGATAGAAGGGGGTTATCCCCTTCCTCTCCAGGGCAACTGTGTAAGAGCTTGCTTCTACTTCGCAAAGGGCAAAGTAGCACTGTTCCCCGATCTTCACATGCCGGCATGTGCTATCCTCCAATTAAAATTAAGGGGTGGGTGTAGGGGGTGGCGTCATGGAAAGGCCATCCTCAACGCTCCATCCTACCATTTCTTTGTATTTTACAGCCCACCAATTAGAGCCATCTCGGACGACTGGCCCAGCCAGCACGATGCCCTGGTCCGGAGGGGAGACTTTGCCTAAGACTTGGAAATTAGTTCCTGGCCCTGATCTTACTCGCAGGTTTTTAGTTGTTACATAAACTCTCTCCCCTGGCTTGAATTTTCCTTTAGGGAAGCTTTCTCCAGTCACTGAATAGCTGAAATTGGAGCCTCTTGGGTTTCCCCCTTGTTCCTGATAAAATTGGGTGATTTGCTCGGTCCAATCTTGGCAACCAGCAATGCACCACTGAGCAACCAATTCTTTAAAATCCCGAACCCCTTGGCGATGAATCTGGTCCCAGAGGGTCAGCGCTACGGTTTCCATTGCCTCCTCTACACTTTGGAAGGCCTGGCAATCCCTGCCTTTGCCTGGGTAAGCCCAAGGGTTGTTCCGCTGTTGAGCGCAGATTCCTTCTTTGCCAAACTTGGAAGAAGCGCCAGCCAATGCTACTATCAACCTCGGGTCTACATTGTAGACTTGCCCTATCTTTACGATCAATTCAGCCTTGTCCTTAAGGGGGGAATTGTAGCAGCTCAAATAACGGGAAATATCGGCAGATTTCGGACCACCTTTACAAACGAGGGGAATGGTTGGGGTAGGTGTTGTGATGAATTGGGTAGGGACAATAACTTGGGGGGTTTTACGTTGGCGCAGGGAGAGGACAGATGCTCCTATTACCAGCAGTCCAAAGAGCGATAAAATGAGCCTTTGCCTACGTTGGACACGTTGCTTTCGTCTCTCTTCAGTTTCAGTTCTCCACAACCGAACTATTCCATCGGCACTTCCCATAGCAAGCCATCTGCCATCTGAGCTGAAAATAATAGTTTTTATAGGTGCTTCTCCAACGCGAAGGACACGCAAGTGATGTCCGCCTTTGGTGTCCAGAACTGTAAGGGCACCTTCTGGTGCTCCCAGAGTAAGTAGCCAGCCTTTTGGGTATAACGCTATGGCGCTTCCATATATTCTTTCCAGCTTAAACAAACTTTTGCCGGTCTTTATATCCCAACACTGTGCTGTTCCTTTGGAATCCAAAGCAACTAATAAATGCCCATCTTGGCTAAAAGATAATGTTTGAACAGAATGCAGGGGGTTTTCCAAGCGTTTAAGTTCTCGGCCATTAAATGGATTCAAGATGCGCAAAGAACCATCAGCTTCAGCAATTGCCAGTTTCTTTCCATCAGGGCTAAGGGCAAGGGCTTGGGTTGATTCAACGGGGCTTCTCAATTGCTTGATTTTCCTGCCATTGGAAAGGTCCCAAACGCAAAGGTTACCATCAGCGCCAAGGGAAAGCAATTTTCGGCCCAGGAAGTCAAAAGCCAAACCTATCACCGGAGCAGGGGTATGATGGAGCATACGGATAAGGCGTTGGCTTTGTTGCTCCCATACATAGAGCAAGCCTTCGCTGGTAGCGGCGGCGATGCGGCCCCGACGAGGGGCAAAAGCTAAAGCTGTCACCGCGCTGCTCAATCCGGACCATTGCCTGGTTTCATGCCACCCTTCAAGCAAGCGGAAAATTTTGGGAAGAGTCCGAGGAATGTTGACTTCTACCTCAGCTTCAGGGGGTACTATTATCGGTATCATCCACTCATATTTCCCCCAGCGGAAATGGATTTCATGAGGGCCAGGAGAGAACCCACCAGTCGTCCCAGGATTTGTGATTTCTCGGCCTGCAACTTCTGCCCTTAGTCCTTTGAGCCACCCCCGGAAGCAAATTGCTCCATAGACTCTCTGAAGGCCCAAATTAACCCGGTAAATCATTCCGGGTTGAATCTCTATAGAGCAAGTAGCCTTGGCTTCTTCCGTCCGGGCCTCCAAGAGATGCAAACCAGGATGTAAATCGGAGAGCAGGAGATGACAATTCTGAGTTCTGCCAATAGGCTCCCCGTCCAAGAGCAGCTGTGCTTCTCGGTCGGTATGCACGCTTATCCACGCTTTAGGGGGAAGCTCCTCTAAAGGCCAACGCGGCCAGGGCTGCACAAGGGTATATCGGGCAAGGATGCTCCAGCGGTATATTTCCGGTTCGCTACTTGCTGCAACCAGCTCGCTTCCATCCGGGCGGAATGCTACAGCATAAGTCGGTGGGGTTGGACCTCTCAAAGTAGCAATCCTTCTGCCGGTCTCCAGGCTCCAAATTTCCAGGGAAGGGCTTTCCCCTGCAGTAGCAATTATTGTCCCTGCAGGATGAAAGGAAAGTGCTCGCACCGGGGCTTTAGCTTTCCAAGAGATGAGCTCTTGCCTGGTTATAAAATTCCAGACCCGTACCTCGCTTTTGTCGTCGCCAGAAGCTAAGAAGTGACCATTCGGGTCAAAAGCTATTGCCCGTTGAGCTCCACCAGGCTCAAAGCGATAGGTTTCCCTACCTTCTCGGGACAAATCCCAAACCCGGATGGTGCCATCATCACTTCCAGAGACCAAGATTGGGTTCTGAGGGTGAAAGGCCAAGGCGTGGATAGGGCCAGTATGGCTTTTAAGGGTATTAACCTTTCGCCAAGAGGGAACTTCGTAGAGGTAGATGATTTTATCCTCTCCGGCAGCAGCGAGGAGTTTACCATCAGGACTGAAAGTCAAACTGAGGAGCCAGCCCTCTTTAACCCCCAGCCTATGAATCTCCTGTCCACTGTTAGCATCCCAGATCCGGAGGGTGCCGTCAAGTCCAGCGGAAGCCAGAAACCGGCCATCAGGGCTGAAAGCCAAGGCATTTACCCAATCCGTATGTCCTTGGAGCAACCGGACGATTTTCCCTGAGGCAATGTCCCAAAGGCGTATAGTTGTATCACTACTGGCAGAGGCAAAGACGGAAGACGAGCTGAAGGCCAAATCTAAAACCGGTCCTTCATGGCCTACTAACTTAGAGATAGGGGAGAAAATCCAGGTAGCGGCACGCTGGGCTTGTTTCAAGAAGTTATCGGATAGCTCCAGGAGAACGGCTTCTCCGGGGAGAATTTCTACTGGGATTTCCAAAGTTAAATTCGCAAGGGTAAAATAAAGGGACTTGATTCCGGAGGTTAAATTGTCCAGGCGAATGGGGGCTTCATATTGGGAATCTCCTAAGCGGAAAGCGATGGGAGTGGCTGAAATGATGAGCAAAGTTCCATAACCGGGGCGAGCCTGACGGCTGAGCCATTCTAATCTGTATTCCTCTAAGCGGCGCTGGTATTCTTCCAGCACTCCTGGCTCAGCAAGGATGAGATCCTCGCTCCGAAGCGTCCATCCACAGCGGGGGCAAGTATCCACAAGCTCTCCGCTCCATCCGCAGACTGGGCAAGTTACTCCTTTATTCCCCATGCTTTTACCTCCTCCAAGGCATTATCTTATGAAACTGCAAATGACATTACACGCTCTGGCAAGCAAAGCAAACTTTCGAGCTACTTTGGGTAAATATTCATTGTTATCTCAACCTTCCCCAACTCCCA
>CAYOIS010000046.1:0-12434 GCA_964404055.1 uncultured Anaerolineae bacterium
CGTAAGCCTTGTCTCACTTCCCCTCTTATGGTAAACTAAAGCTAAAAGCAAGGAGGATGGAAAGGATGAGCGGGAAAAGGGTTTTCAGCGGGGCGCGCCCCACAGGAAAGCAACATTTGGGCAATTATCTTGGCGCCATCCGAAACTACGTCCACCTCCAAGAGCAAGGCTATGAAACCATCTATTGCGTCGTGGACTTGCACGCTATGACCACTTCCTTCGCTAACCTCCGTGAGCTTACGGCAGAAATGGTCTTGGACTGGATGGCCGCGGGGGTTGACCCCAACAAATCCATAATTTTCGTGCAATCTTCAGTGCCAGAAGTGATAGAACTTGCCTGGTATTTTTCTACCATAACCCCACTCGGCTGGCTCCTGCGCCTGCCAACCTTCAAGGAAAAAGTGCGAGCCCAGCCCGATAACGTAAACTATGGCCTTGTGGGATATCCAGTTCTAATGGCCGCTGATATAACCTTGTACAAAGCCGAAATAGTTCCTGTGGGGGTAGACCAGGCCCCTCACTTGGAATTCACTAGGGAAGTAGTGCGTCGCTTCAACCACATGTTCGGCCCAGTTCTGGTGGAACCTCAAGCCCTCTACACCGATTTCCCGAAGGTTCTGGGGATTGATGGGGTAAACAAGATGAGCAAATCCCTCAACAATCACATTGAAATCTCAGCCTCGCCGGAAGAAATTCACCAGCGGGTTATGATGATGGTCACTGACCCTCAGCGCACCCATCGCCACATCCCTGGCCGCCCAGAAGTGTGCAATGTCTTCTCCTTCCACAAATTCTTCTCACCCAAGGAAGTGGAGATGATTGATAAGGAATGTCGCACTGCAGGGATAGGTTGTGTGGATTGCAAGAAAATACTTTCTCGCAACATAAGCGATTACTTTGCCCCATTCCGGGAGAAGCGCCAAGAATTGGCCTCCGACCCATCGCATGTTTGGGATGTCCTGGAAGATGGCCGGAAGAGGGCTAAAGCCATAGCCGAAAGGACTATGGCCGAAGTCAGGGAAGCGATCTACAGCAAAAAATCGGTTGGAGGATGAGCCCATGGATCCTACCCCCGCTGTCCGAATGGTTAACATAGTAAAGAGGTTCCCCGGGGTTTTGGCCAACGACCATGTGAACTTTGAGGCTGCACCTGGCGAGGTACATGCCCTGCTTGGGGAAAACGGCGCTGGTAAGACAACCCTCATGAACATCCTCTATGGGATTTACCAGGCCGATGAGGGCGAAATTTACATAGACGGCCGGAGGGTCCACATCCATTCCCCCAAAGATGCCATAGCCCTGGGCATAGGGATGGTCCACCAGCACTTCCACCTCATCCCTTCCCATACCGTTGGGGAAAACATAGTGCTTGGGCTGAAGGGCAATTTCTTCTTCCCGCTGGAAAAGGCTCGCAAGAGCATAGAGAAAATGCTGGAGCAATATGGCTTAAAATTGGACTTAGATGCCTACGTCTGGCAAATTTCGGCTGGGGAGAAGCAGAGGGTGGAGATAGCCAAAGCCCTCTACCGCAACGCACGCATCCTCATCATGGACGAGCCAACGACAATGCTCACCCCAGGCGAAACCCAAGACCTATTCCAAGCCCTGAGGCGGATGGCTGAGGAGGGTAAAACCATAATTTTCATAACCCACAAGCTCAGAGAAGTGATGGAAGTAAGCGATAGGGTAACGGTCCTAAGAAGGGGCAAAGTTGTAGGAACGGCCAAGACTTCTGAGGTCACGATCCCTCAGCTTGCGAAAATGATGGTGGGGGAGCAGACCATCTGTGAAATAACCTTGCCTCCAAAGGAGAAAGGGAAAGTAGTCTTAGAAGTGCAAGACCTATGTGCAATTAACGATAAAGGTTTGCCGGCGCTAAAGAACATCTCCTTCTCCATCCGTGAAGGCGAAATATTGGGTATAGCAGGGGTAGCGGGAAACGGCCAGAAGGAATTGGTAGAAGTGCTAACTGGCTTGCGCAGGGCATCGTCGGGGCGAGTGCTCTTGGATGGCAAGGATATTACAAACCTTTCCTCTCGCGAAATTGCTGACCTTGGGGTTGCTCACGTCCCAGAGGAGAGGATAAGCCTTGGGCTTGCCCCCGGCATGAGCGTTTTGGACAACCTCATCCTCAAGCTATACCGCCATTACCCCTTCTGCCGTGGCTTCATACTGGACTACCGCAAGGCTGAAGAGTTTGCCGATAGGAAAGTAAAGGAGTTTGAAATCATCACTCCCAGCTTAAATACTCCAGCAAAGCTTCTTTCTGGTGGGAACATCCAACGCCTAATCTTGGCCAGGGAAACAAGTGGCCAACCAAGGGTTATTATAGCTGCCCATCCTACCTATGGGCTGGATATAAAGGCAACGGATTACGTGCGCCGCCAGCTCATTGAGCAACGCAACCGAGGAGGCGCTATCCTCCTAATATCCGAGGACTTGGAAGAAATCATGTGCATGAGCGACCGCATAGCTGTAATCTATGAAGGCCAAATAATGGGGATAATGGATGCTCAAGAAGCCGATGTGAAGACCATAGGCCTGATGATGGCTGGAGTAAAGCCTGCTCATGATAGAGGAGCAGCTTAAAACTATACCGCCTGAAACTGGGGTTTACTTATTCAAAGACTCCAAGGGCCAAGTCCTTTACGTAGGCAAGGCTGTGAACTTGAGGAGCCGGGTCCGCTCCTATTTCCAGCCCTCAAGTCGCTCCTCCCTTAAGGCCCGCCTCCTGGCTGAGAAAGTTGCTTCGGTGGAGTTCATCTTAACCCAAAACGAAGTAGAAGCTTTGGTTTTAGAATGCAACCTAATAAAAAGGTATCGCCCGCCGTTCAACATCCGCCTCCGGGATGACAAGCAGTACCCATACATCAAAATCACCTGGCACGAAACCTTCCCCCGCATCTTGGTCACGAGGAGGATGGAGCAGGATGGCTCCCTCTACTTCGGCCCTTACACTTCTACATCCGCCCTCCACCAGACAATGGACCTAATCCGCAAGATTTTCCCCTATGCCACTTGTTCTGACCCAACCCCTGGCAAAAGGGTGCGCCCCTGCCTCTACTACGATATTGGCCGATGTATAGGACCATGCACAGGGGAAGTATCTCCGGAAGAATATCGGGCAATGGTGGAGCAGATAATCCTACTCCTCAAGGGGCGAACGGAGGAGATAATAGCGGAGCTGCGGGCGAAAATGGAGGAAGCAGCTTCAGCTCTGGCCTTTGAGAAAGCAGCAGCCATAAGGGACCAAATCTTTGCCTTGGAAAAAATTTCTCAGCACCAGCGTGTGGTCTCCCCATCCTTGGAAGACAAAGACTTCATCGCTTATGCCCGCTCGGAAGAAGAGGCTTGCGTGCAAGTTTTCTTCGTCCGTAACGGTAAAATGGTAGGCAGGGAATACTTCATCCTGGAAGGAGCCGAGCTGGAGGAAGGCCAAATTTTAGGGTCTTTCCTCAAACTATTCTACCAAAAAGCGGCCTTCATCCCCCCCGAGGTGATAATCCCCCAAAAGCTTGAAGAAGCACCTGTTATTGAAGAATGGCTTACCTCCCGCCGCGGTGCAGAGGTCAAGCTAAGGCTCCCACAGGATGATATAGAAAGTGAGCTATTGCGCATGGCTTTCCACAATGCCTTTGAAACCTTGGAAACCATGAAGGAAAATCGGGAGAGAGAGAAGAAAAGGGGGATGGAAGCACTGGCCGAACTGGAGGAAGCACTGGACTTGCCAAGGCTTCCTGTATGGATTGAATGTTACGATGTCTCCCACATCCAAGGGAAGTGGGCTACGGGAAGCATGGTGGTCTTCGTTAATGGCTCACCCCGGAAAGGCTTCTACCGCCGCTTCCGGATAAAAGAGGTTGAGGGGATTGACGATTACGCTATGCTAAAAGAAGTGCTGGAGAGGCGCTTCCGACGCTACTTGGAAGCCAAGGATAGCGAACTCCGGCTGGCTGCTTCAGATGAGCCCTGGCCTCACAGACCAGACCTGGTCCTGGTGGATGGAGGGAAGGGCCAGCTTGGGGTTGCTTTGAAAGTGCTGGAAGAACTGGGCATAGAGGATATACCCGTAGCCGCCTTAGCCAAGAGGGAAGAGGAGCTTTTTATCCCCGGAAGTGAAGAGCCGGTGAAGCTTCCCCAAGGCTCCAAAGCCTTGTCTTTACTCCAGCGCATCCGAGACGAAGCCCACCGCTTTGCTATTTCCTACCACCACAAGCTGGCCAGGAAAGAGACCATATCCGCCTCCCTTGAAGCCATCCCAGAGATAGGGCCAAAACGCCGTCGGGCTCTTTTGGAACATTTCGGCTCCTTGGAAGCGCTGAGGAAGGCGACAGTGGAAGAAATTGCTTCCGTGCCGGGAATTACTCCAAAGCTCGCCCTGAGGATTAAAGAATTCCTGCAAGAGGCCGAAAGCTCCGCAAACTGAGAGCTTCCTTCAACCTGCGGGGTTTATAATCTTGAAGTTTTGATAAGGAGGGCGAACCCATGGGCATAAACGAACTCATAGATGACCTCAGGAAAAGGAAAGAAGAAGCTCGCCTTGGCGGTGGAGCAAAAGCCATTGAAGCCCAGCATTCCAAAGGCAAACTTACCGCCAGAGAAAGGCTGGAGAGGCTCCTGGATGAAGGGTCATTCCGAGAGATTGACGTCTTTGTAACCCACAGGGCCACCGAATTCGGCATGGCCGAAAGGAAATACCTTGGGGATGGAGTAGTAACTGGCTGGGGGACGATTAATGGAAGGCAAGTCTTTGTCTTCGCCCAGGATTTCACAGTGTTTGGGGGAAGCTTGGGGGAAGCCCACGCAGCCAAAATCTGCAAAATTATGGATATGGCCATGAAAAACGGCGCCCCCATAATCGGCCTCAACGACTCGGGGGGAGCACGGATTCAGGAAGGGGTAATGAGCCTTGCTGGCTATGCCGAGATTTTCCTGCGCAATACCTTGGCCTCAGGCCTAATACCCCAGATATCGGCTATAATGGGGCCTTGTGCTGGAGGAGCCGTCTACTCCCCAGCCATCACTGACTTCATCATAATGGTGAGGGGAATAAGCCACATGTTCATAACCGGCCCCCAAGTGATAAAAGCGGTCACACGGGAAGAAGTAACCTTTGAAGAACTCGGCGGGGCCGATGTCCATGCTACCAAAAGCGGTGTTGCCCACTTCGTCGCCGAGAACGAAGACCACTGTTTCCAAATAATCCGAAGCCTCTTGAGCTACATCCCCCAGAACAACATGGAAGACCCGCCATTCGTCCCCACCGATGATGACCCCAACCGACAGGACCCGGAGTTGGATGAAATCGTCCCTGAAAGCCCTACCAAGCCTTACGACATCAAGGAGGTTATAAGGAGGGTTGTGGACAAAGGCGAGTTCTTGGAGGTCCATGCCTCCTATGCTCCAAACATTGTCGTAGGATTTGCTAGGCTTGGTGGTTACAGCGTTGGGATAGTGGCAAACCAGCCCAAAGTCTTAGCCGGAGCAATTGACATAGATGCTTCGGTGAAGGCTGCCAGGTTCGTCCGCTTCTGCGATGCTTTCAATATACCGCTTATAGTCTTTGAAGATGTGCCTGGATACTTGCCCGGAGTTGCCCAAGAGCATGGAGGCATAATACGCCACGGGGCTAAGCTCCTCTATGCCTTCTGCGAAGCCACCGTCCCACGCATCACAGTTATAACCCGCAAAGCTTACGGCGGCGCCTATTGCGTCATGAACTCCCGCCACATCAGGGGTGACCTTGTCCTGGCCTGGCCCACTGCCGAAATAGCGGTGATGGGGCCTGAGGGGGCTGTAAACATCGTATTCCGCAAAGAGCTGGAGCAAGCTCCTGACCCCGAAGCCTTGAGGGAGAAGCTGATTGAAGAATACAGGGCCAAGTTCGCCAACCCCTACGTAGCCGCTTCCCGAGGCTTCATAGACGATGTGATAGAACCCCACGAAACCCGCCCTCGCCTCATAGAAGCCCTAAAGGCCCTCCAGAACAAGCGTGATGCCAACCCTCCCAAGAAGCACGGTAACATCCCACTCTGAGGAGAGCGCATGGAATGACCAAGCTCATAATCCAGATACCTTGCTACAACGAGGAAAAAACTTTGCCCCAAACTCTAAAGGACTTACCGAAGGCCATCCCTGGCGTGGACAAGATAGAAATCCTGGTTATAGACGATGGAAGCACAGATGGGACTGCCAGAGTGGCCCAAGAGATGGGGGTAGACCACATCCTCAGGCTTCCATGGCACATGGGGCTGGCCAAAGCCTTCATGGCAGGCCTGGAAGAAGCGTTAAGACTTGGTGCCGACATCATCCTCAACACCGATGCCGATAACCAATATCCCGGAAAGTATATACCCCTTTTGATTGAGCCCATCCTCAGGGGTGAAGCGGAAATCGTAGTGGGGGACCGGGAAGTAACCAAAGTGCCGCACTTTCCCGCAATCAAGCGCTTCCTCCAAAGCTTTGGGAGCAAAGTAGTGGGGATGGCGGCGGGCATGAAAATCCCAGATGCCACCAGCGGCTTCCGGGCACTGAGCCGTCAAGCTGCCCTTAGGACAATAGTCCTGAGCGAGTATTCTTACACTTTGGAAACGCTTATCCAAGCCGGCGCCCAGAAAATCCCGGTAAAATACATCCCAATTGAAACAAATCCTCCTTCCCGGCCCTCCCGGCTGATGAGAAGCATATCGCAGTACCTTGCCCATTCCTTCTCCACAATCCTGCGCATTTACACCATGTATCGGCCCCTCAAAGTTTTCCTTTTAATTGGGAGCCTAAGCATAAGTGGAGGTGTGCTCCTTGGGCTCCGCTTCCTCTACTTCTACCTCATCGGCAGAGGCACCGGGCACATCCAATCCCTAATCCTGGCAGCGATTCTATCCATAGTAGGCTTCCAAATTTGCCTTATCGGCCTTTTGGCCGACCTCGTCGGGTTCAACCGAAAGCTCTTGGAGGAGCTCCTCTTCAAGGTGCGGAGGTTAGAGCTGGAAATTCAGGATTTAAAGGAGAAAAGCGATGGAATTCAAGGGCAAGCTAATCCTGGTAGTGGACGATGAAAAGAAGCTGGTGGACTTCATAAGGATGAACTTGGAACTTGAAGGCTTCCGGGTCTCTGAAGCTTACACCGGGATGGAAGCGTTGGAAAAGGTCCGGAAAGAGCTCCCCGATTTAGTGGTATTGGATGTGATGCTACCTGACCTTGATGGCTTTGAAGTTCTTGAATACCTGCGGGAATTCTCTCAGGTCCCGGTGATAATGCTTACAGTAAGGAAAGATGAAGAGGACAAAATCCGTGGGCTTGAGCTTGGGGCTGATGATTACGTCACCAAGCCCTTCAGTCCGAGGGAACTGGTAAGCCGGATAAAGGCAGTGTTAAGGAGGGTATCAGCCCTTGTTCCGGCCAGTGAAGTAGTGAAGGTTGACGATGACCTAACCATAGATTTCCGCAACCGCGAAGTCATAGTTAGGGGGCAAAGGGTTAAACTCCGCCCAACAGAACATCGCTTGCTCTACCACCTTGTGAACAATGCGGGCTGGGTAATGCCGCACGACATGCTTCTATCCAAAGTTTGGGGTAGGGAATACCGGGACGATGTCAACCTCCTCAGGCTTTACATCAATTACCTGCGCCAGAAGATAGAGCCGGACCCCTCTAATCCTCGCTACATCCTTACGGAGAAAGGGGTGGGGTACAAGTTTATAGACTTCAAGAGGGGGAAGGAAGTTGCTCAAGGAAGTCCTTAAGAAGATTGCCGCGGGTGAAGCTTTAAGCCTCAAAGAGCTGGCTGAGAGCCTTGGCCTCAGTGAGAATATGCTCAAAGCCATGTTAGAAGATTTGGAGAGGATGGGTTACCTAACCTCGCGTGCGCCGGACTGCGCCTTCCGTTGTGAAGGCTGCCCTTTAAGGAGCTCATGCAAAGTAGCTGGGGTAGAAAGAATCTGGTTCATCACAGAAAAAGGGCTTAAGGTAGCAAGGGAGGTATAGAGTGGCAAAACCCCCATGGCTTGGGGGCGAGCAGCCTATGCGAGGGGGTAAGGGGAGGCAAGAAGTGTCCCCACATATCCCATAAATCGTTTGCCTCACCGGGTGAACTGTGCTAAAATTAAAGTGACTTACTGGTAAAGAAAAGCAAGATGGAGCTTGTAGATTCCCATACTCATCTGGACTTTCCAGAGTTTGACCCCGATAGGGCACAAGTTATAGAAAGAGCCTGGGGAGAAGGCGTTCGCCTTATCGTCAACATCGGGACGGATCTCAATTCAAGCCAGGCTTCAATTGCTTTGGCCGAAAGCTATCCATTTATCTACGCCTCCATAGGCCTACACCCACACGATGCTAGAATGCTTGATGGGGAAATACGCCAAGCCTTAGAAAAGCTTGCTCATCACCCTAAGGTCGTGGCTATTGGGGAGACAGGCCTTGATTATTACCGCAACCTCTCCCCCAAGGAAGCGCAAAAGGAAGCCTTCGCTTTCCACTTGGAACTGGCCCGGAAATTGGGAAAGCCCTTGGTCATTCACAGCCGGGAAGCTTCTCAAGATACACTGGATTTCCTTAAGGATTTTGCCCGTAATCCAGGCAAACTTTCTCCGCCTTACGGCATAATGCACTGCTTCTCCGGAAGCCTGGAGATGGCCAAAGAGGCAATTGAGCTGGGCTTCTTCATCTCCGTAGCCGGCCCTATCACCTTCCAGAACGCCCGGAAGCTCCCGGCCATCGTCAGAGAATTGCCTATTGACTTCCTCCTCATAGAAACCGATTGCCCTTACTTAGCTCCGCACCCGCACAGGGGCAAACGTAATGAGCCAGCTTACGTCCGGTTTGTAGCCGAAGCCGTAGCCGAGATAAAAGGATTGACCCTAAAGGAGCTGGGGAAGAAAATGCTGGAAAACGCCTTTAAAGTTTTTCGGCTGGATTAGGAGGTAAGTGGTGAAGCTCTTGCCTTTCCTGGAGATAATACGCGAAGAACTGGGGAAAGTTGAAGAGCTAATCTTTTCGGAAGGAAGCCTAAGTTACAAGCCTTTAGCCCAATCGGTGGAAAAAATCTTACGAAGCGGGGGTAAGCGTCTCCGTCCTGCCCTCACTATTTTGGCCTCAAAGCTTTACCCCGCCGATGAGGAAAGGCCGATATTAGCTGCAGCAGCTATGGAACTACTCCACTCCGCAACTTTAATTCACGATGATTTCATAGACCAATCCCCAACAAGGCGCAATGTCCCTACTTTGAACAGCCTCTGGCCTCCGGCGGCTGTGGTCTTAGCCGGTGACCACCTTTTCGCCAAAGCGGCCTCTTTGGCTGCCATGACCGGAAGTCCAAGAGTGGTGAGAATCTTTGCCAATGCCCTTAAAACCATTTGCGATGGAGAAATACGGCAACTTTTTGGGGCCTTCAGCTGGCCTCAGGACCAAAGCGATTACTACTACCGCATTTATGCTAAAACCTCATCCCTATTTGAGGCCTCTGCCGAAATCGGTGGTATCCTCAGCAATGCCCCGGAGGATGCCATCCAAGCCCTCAAGGAATACGGAAGAAACCTCGGGAACGCCTTCCAAATTGTGGACGATGTGCTGGATTTCATCGGGGACGAGAAAGTCCTGGGGAAACCTGCTGGAAGCGACCTCCGCCAAGGCATCGTCACTTTACCTGTCTTATACTTCGTGAAAAGCGGAGGAAATGAAGAATTAGTGGTAAAGGTCTTAAAGGCCGGGCCTGAGGATAGGGAAAAACTTCTGGAAGAGCTACTGAGGGAAATCCGAGAATCGCCGGCCATAGAGCTTTCCCTGAGTGAAGCCAAAGACTTTGCTGAAAAGGCCCAAAGCGCTCTTGCACCCTTGCCCGAAAATCCTTATCGCTCAGCGCTCATGTCCATGGCCGATTTCGCCGTGGGGCGAAATTACTGAGGATATGGGCTCCGACTTAACAGTTGTAATCGTAAACTGGAACGTCTCAGACCTCCTCAAGCGCTGTTTGGAAAGCTTGAAAAATTCCAGGAACATATCTTTCACCTCTTCCCCCGCTCCCTACCAAGGCGATGTAATCGTAGTAGACAATGCCTCCACCGATGGGAGCGTGGAGATGGTGCGTTCTTACTATCCTTGGGTCCGCCTAATCCCCAGTCAAGTTAACCTCGGGTTCGTCAAAGCCAACAACCTTGCCATAAGAACCAAACTGGAAGAAAAGCCGCCGGCTTTTTTCCTCCTCCTAAACCCCGATACTGAAGTAGCACCCGATGCCATAAGCCTCATGCTGGAATTCATGGTCGCCCATCCGGAGGTAGGGGTCCTTGGTCCCAAGCTCTTGAACCCGGATGGGTCCGTTCAGCCCTCACGGCGGCGTTTCCCCTCACTTCTCACTGCTTTTGTGGAAAGCACCATCATCCAATGGCGGCTGTGGAAGGATAACCCAATCCTCCGCCGCTATTACATGCAAGATTTGCCCGATGATGAAATCCAAGAAGTGGACTGGCTTACCGGCGCATGCCTAATGGTTAGGCGAGAAGCTATTGAGGCCGCGGGCCTTCTGGATGAAGATTTCTTCATGTACTCTGAGGAACTTGACTGGTGCCGGAGGATTAAAGCTTTAGGCTTCAAAATCGTTTACTTCCCTCAAGCCACTGTAATCCACCACTCGGCCCAGTCCAGCGAGCAAGTGAAGCCTCTTCAGCACATCTACTTCCAAAGGAGCAAAATCCGCTACTTCGGCAAATACTTTGGCTCTTTCTGGGCGCTAATGCTCCACCTATTCCTTCTGCTAAATTACATGGCCCTCTTTGCCGAAGAATCAGTCAAATGGCTCATTACTCGCCATTCTTTGCACAAAGCACGAAAGGATTGTTACCGAGAGGTTTTAATTTCTGGGCTTTTCAGGAGGTGGGGAGTATGAAAGTATGTCTTGTAACCGGTGAATTTCCCCCTATGGAGGGGGGAGTAGGTGATTATACGAAGGAATTGGCCACAGCTATGGCCGCGCAAGGGGCTGAAGTATGTGTCCTCACTTCCAAGGAAGCACAAGGGGCTGAATTCCCCTCGTTTAATGTCTTTCCGGTGATAGAAAAATGGGAATGGCGAAGCTGGAGTGAGATTATAAAGCTAATAGGTCAGGAGAAGCCCGATGTCCTCCACATCCAATATCAAGCCGCTGCTTACAAGATGCACCCGGCCATAAACTTCCTTCCTTGGCGTATCAGGTTCCTACGCTCCCGCCCATCGCTCATCACCACCTTCCACGATTTGCGAGTTCCTTACCTCTTCCCCAAAGCTGGAATCCTCAGGGAATGGGTCATAACCCTCATGGGGCTTGGATGCGATGCGGTCATCGTCACCAATGTGGAGGACCTTCTGAAAATGCGGCGCCGGTTTGAAAGTTGTCGTTTCCTTTCCCCTCCCCCAATTCACCATATCCCTATCGGCTCCAACATAAGGCCTACCCCGCCTTCAGGCTACAATCGGGATGCTTGGCGGGCGCGTTGGGGTGTGGCAAAAGAAGACATACTCCTCTGCCACTTTGGCTTCTTGAACCAGACCAAAGGGGTGGAGGCCTTAGTAAAGGCCCTCCATTGGCTAGTGAAATCTGGTTACCCGGTTAAGCTCCTAATGGTGGGAGGGGAAACCGGCTCCAGCGACCCCACCAACCTGGAGTATGCCCGTAAAATCAAAGCCTTAATAGAGGACCTGGGGCTTGAAGAGCGGGTCAAGTGGACTGGATACACCTTACCGGAAGAAGTATCGGCCAACCTAATGGCTTCTGACATATGCGTTCTTCCTTACAAAGATGGGGTCTCCTTGAGGAGGGGAAGCCTCCATGCAGCCTTAATCCATGGCTTACCGGTGATAAGCACTTACCCCCGCGTTCCGATAAAGGAGCTTGAGGATGGGAGGAACATAAAACTTGTACCCCCCGATAGCCCTGAATCCATAGCTCAAGCAGTTATAGAACTCAGCACCAATCCTGAACTTCGCCAAAAGTTAGGGGATGGAGCCAGGAAACTTTCGGCCCTGTTTGGCTGGGAAGGGATTGCGGAAGAGACTTTAAAGCTTTACAGGGAATTGCGTAGCTCTCGCCTTTTATGTTCACTGAGTTTACCTTAGCCCTTGGCTAAGGCCTGGCACCGAATATGCATAGGAAAGGAGCCAGGGGCAGAGGAGCAAGGGGGAATCCACCCTTGCATCATTAGTTTACCCTTTTAGCGCAGCCTTCGTTGCCTTATTTGGTGAAGACGGGTGCTGGGCTTTAGGACTGCCCTTGATTCTCATCTTCTTATGGCCCCTGCGCCTTTGTGGCCTGATGAAAAAAACAATTGCATCCATTGCTTAATTAGTTAGTTGGGCTTACAAGCGTCTCCAAATAAGCAGGGGGCGTTGGGGGGTGTCCCCCTGCAAAACTAAAACAAGGGGTGAGCCGCTGACCATTATCAGATTGCCACCGAGTGGGACC
>CAYOIS010000047.1:0-12378 GCA_964404055.1 uncultured Anaerolineae bacterium
GTTTACGATGTGGAGCAAAGTCGGGTAGCAAGGGTTTGCCAATATTTGAGGCGTTTCTTGCATTGGGTCCAGAACAGCGCATTTGAGGGAGAGTTGACTGAAAGCCAACTTGAGCGCATCAAACAAGAGCTATCCGAATTGATTGACCCAGAATACGATAGCGTTTACATCTACCGCTTGCCCGATAGGAAGTTTGTGAAAAGAGATGTAATCGGGCAGGAGAAAGCTCCGATAGAGGCTTTCATATGAGGGTCCGTGTAATTTTCCAGGCCGAAGGCTCAGTGTGGGTTCCTTGGCATTATCCGGAACTGCTCCAAGGTATAGCTTACAAGGCTATAAGAAAGGCCTCCCCTGAATTCGCCTCACGCTTGCACTCGGAAGGATTCGTGGTCGGAAGCCGGCGTTACAAGCTTATAACTTTCTCTTGGCTCTTCCCGCGATCAGCAGCCCAGAGGGATAATGGTTTGCTCATGTCCCCACCTATAAAATGGTGGCTATCTTCGCCATTGCTTCCTGTAATGGAAGCTTTTATATTTGGCATCCTTGCCTGGTCCGAAATCCGCCTAGGGAATCAGGTTCTAATAGTAGAGAAGATTTATCTGGAGCCCCCATTCTACCCCGGCGAAAGGGCCGTTCTGGAAACCCTTTCCCCAATCGTAGCTTCTACTGGCTTAATGGAAGGTGGCAAAATGCGCAAGGTCTTCCTATCCCCCGAAAGCGAAGAATTCTCCAGGGTAATCACCGAAAACCTCCAGCGCAAGGCATTAGCGCTTTGGGGCAAGGAAATACCGGAGGGGAAAGTGGAATTTAAACCTCTCAAGCTCCGCTCTAAGCTCGTGCCAGTTCACCGGATAAAGGTCCGCTGCTACGAGGGGATTTTTGAAGTAAAAGGCCACCCTGAGTTAATATTATTGGGGTACGAAGCTGGCTTTGGGGAGAGAAACTTCCAAGGTTTCGGGATGATGCGCCCTGTACCGGAGGAGTCCCATGAGCGCTAAAATCGTCCTGATTGATGATGACCCTGAGACGGTGGAGACCCTCGGTGAGTTGCTCAGACGCAACGGCTACGAGGTGGTGGGGGTCACAAACCCCGAAGAGGCGCTTTCCACAGTCTTCTTGCAGAACCCAAACCTTGTCGTTCTGGACATAATGATGCCGGGGGTTTCCGGGTGGGAGATATGCTCAAGGCTCAGGGAGTTTTCACCTGTCCCAATCTTGATGCTCACCTGCCTTTCAAGGGATGAGGATAAAATCAAAGGCCTTGAGCTTGGGGCCGATGATTATTTAGTCAAGCCCTTTAACCCCAGAGAGTTCCTCCTCAGGGTCAGGAAACTCCTTGAGCGTGCCGCAGCTCCTCTGGAGGAAGTGCTGGTAGAAATAGGAGAGCTAAAGGTTGACTTGGCTGGGGGTAAGGTTTACAAAAAGGGTAAAGAGGTTCACCTAACGAGGCGGGAAAGGCAGCTTTTCTTCTACCTTGTCCGCCACCGTGGCCGGACTGTTTCCCAGGATGAGCTCTTGGGGGCATTGTGGGGGCTTGGGTGGAAAGGGGGTAAGAACCTCTTGAAAACTTACATCCACAGGGTTAGGGCTAAGGTTGAAGATGACCCCCAGAACCCTTGCTACATCCTAACCGACCGTTCAGCCGGCTACCGGTTTGTGGCCGAGTGAGGATGACAAAGAGGTTTTCCACCGCGGAGAACGCAAAGGGTTTTGTGGTTGGTCACATAAGTTGTGATTTTTAGAGGAGGAGCTATGGAATGGATTTTCCGTGCAGTGGCTTTTTCCCTATTCATAACTTTGCTTCTCGGGGCTTGTTCCAAAGCCACTCCGGCCCCTTCGGAGATACGGAAGCCAGCTGTAGCCGGCCAATTTTACCCCTCTGACCCGACCGAGCTTTCCAAAATGGTTGAGGCGATGTTGGGTAGAGCCCAGAAAGTCCTTCCTTCGCCTCCGCAAATCTTGATAGCACCCCATGCCGGCTACATCTTTTCGGGGCAGGTAGCAGCTTGGGCTTTCAAACAAGTGGAGGGGGGCCGATATGATGTGGCCATCATAATCGGCGGAAACCATTACGTGCCGGGCTTTCGGCAAATTTCGGTCTATGCCGGCGATGCCTTTGAAACGCCCCTCGGCTTAGTTCCCATAGCCAAAGAAATTGCAAATAGCTTGCTTGAGCACAAAGGCATAGTCTTTGACCGAGAAGCGCACAGGCAGGAGCATTCGGTGGAAGTGGAAGTGCCGTTCATCCAAAAGGCTCTCCCTGGCACCCCCATAGTCCCAATAGTGATTGGAGAACCTTCGTGGGAGAATGCCTCCATACTGGCCGAAGCCTTAGCCAAAATTGCCAAAGGGCGCAAATTGCTCTTTGTGGTTAGCTCTGACCTTTCCCATTACCCTTCTTACGATGATGCCAGAAAAGTTGACCGGGCTACTTTAGAGGCCATTATATCCATGGAGCCGGAGGTTTTCCTCAAGACGATCAGGGAATGGATGAACAAGGGTATACCTGGGCTCGGGACGTGCGCCTGTGGTGAAGGGCCTATACTTGCAGGCATGATGCTGGCTCAGAAGCTCGGCCTCAACAGGGCTACGGTGTTGCGTTATGCTAATTCGGGCGATACGCCTTTTGGGGATGCGGAAAGGGTGGTGGGCTATGGGGCAGTTGCTTTCTGGAAAGAGGAAAGCGATAGGCCTGCCCCCACGCCTGACTTGCCATCGCTTGAATCGCTTGCACCATCGCTTGAGCCTATATCCCTTCGGCCTGAACAGAAGGAATGGCTCCTAAAGGTGGCCAGGGAAACAATCGGGTCTTTCCTGGATTATGGCTTCGCTCCCCTTTACAAAGCGGAGGAAAAAGAGTTCCAAAGGCCGAGCGGGGTCTTCGTTACCCTCAAGAAGCAAGGGGAGCTTAGAGGGTGCATAGGGGAGGTTTTGCCCCGAAGGCCTTTATTGGTGGCCACGCAGTGGGCTGCACTGGCCGCTGCTTTCGGCGACCCACGCTTCCCGCCGCTGTCCCGAGAAGAGCTGGATGAAGTCAAGCTTGAGATTTCGGTCCTCTCAATCCCTCAACCGCTGGATGACCCAAACAAAGTGGAGGTGGGGAGACATGGGCTTATAATTGTCAAGGGGGAAAGAAGTGGGCTTCTCCTGCCCCAGGTGCCAGTAGAGGAGGGATGGAGCAGGGAAGAGTTCTTGAAAGGGGTCTGCCGGAAGGCCGGCTTGCCTGAAGATGCGTGGAAAGATGGGGAATCAAGGCTTTACACTTTTACAGCGGATGTCTTCGGGGAATGAGGGGGCAGGCAATTTTGCCCACCCCCTCTGCGGTTACTCTCTCAGCTCGGCTTTGATAGCGTTAGCTAAGCGCCTTATCCCTTCCCTTATCCTTTCGGGGGGCTGGTTAGAGAAGTTAAGGCGCATGCAGTTGCGGCCACCACCGTTGGGGTAAAAAGCAAAGCCAGGAACAAAGGCCACTTTCTCTTCCTTGGCCTTTTCCAGGAGCCTCTCCGAATCTACCTTCTCCGGCATGGTCACCCAAAGGAAAAGCCCGCCCTGCGGTCTGGTCCAAGTGACCCCTTCGGGGAAGTGTTCTTCCATAGCCTGGAGCATTACATCCCTTCTTTCCCTGTAAACCCTCCGGATTTTGCGGACATGCTCTTTGAGGAGTCCACGCCCAAGGATATCGGCGGCGATGAATTGTGGGAAAGTAGCAGTGTGGAGGTCAGCCCCCTGTTTGGCCAGCACGAGCTTGTTTATAACCCGGCTTGGTGCTGTCACCCACCCTATCCTGAGGCCTGGAGCCAGGGTTTTGGAAAGGGTGCAGAGGTAAATTACGTTTTCCTTGTGTAGGGTTATGAGGGGGACTAAGTCCTTGCCCTCAAAGCGGAGCTCTCCGTAAGGGTCGTCTTCCACAATGAATGTTCCGTAGCGCGCTGCCAGCTCTATTATCTTGTACCTCCGTTCTTCGCTTATTGTGACACCGGCGGGGTTGTGGAAGTTGGGGAGCACATAGATGAATTTGACCTTGTATTTCTGGAGCAACTTCTCCATAGGTTCAATCAAAATCCCATCATCGTCCATGGGGACTGTTAGGAAGCGTGCGCCGTAGGCGCTCCAGGCCTGGATTGCCCCAACGTAGGTGGGCTCGGTGGTCAGGATGTAATCCCCGGGGTCTATGAAGACTTTGCCCACCAGGTCCAAGGCTTGCTGGGAGCCTGTGGTGATGAGGATGTTTTCTTCTTCAGCTGGGACTCCGTATTTTTGCATTTTTTCGGCCAGGAGGCGGCGCAACTCGGGATGACCCTCGGTAGGGCCGTACTGGAGGGAAGCAGGGCCATAATTGGCCAGGACGTATTCGCAAGCCTCCCTAACTTCCCTTATTGGGAAAAGCTCCGGGGCAGGCAGTCCACCAGCAAAGGAAATCACATCGGGGTGAACGGTGAATTTGAGCAGCTCCCTTATTATGGAGCTAGCCATTTTGTGGGTTCGGGAGGCGAAGGTTTCCTCCCAATTGGTGGTGTATTTACCGTCAAAAATTGAGGTTGGCACGCTTATTTCGGTCAAAATATCAACCTCCATACCCAATCCCTCCTTGAGAAAATTAAAAAGCCGCCTGTATTAAACTACAGGCGGCCTCCTTGCTCGTTCTTAAGGTCTATAAGGACTATAAGTAGTAACCCAACCATCTCTAAACTTTCCCCCCCATCAGCCCCTTCGCTTTCAGCATTACAAATTATAGCACGCTTAAGCCTGGAGGTCAAATTCAACTTAAGTGCATCCTTTCCCGGCTGTCTCGTTTAGCTGTAAACGACCAGGCTCAGCGAATCAGGGATGCTAAAGCGCCCCTTTTTACGCCGATTGAAGTAAGCCTCTTTGGGCCTTTGGCCTGTTGCCAGGGCTAAGGTGAGGATTAGAAGAGCTACCTCACTCCTTTCCTGCCGCATTGTACCGCTTGATGTGGCGGTAAATGTACCAAGCCACTAAAGCCAGTAGGGCAATGGCTATTGGGATATCAAATGGGCGCATTATCTCCCTTACTTCTCTCCAGTGTTCGCCGAAGACGTATCCGGCGAAGGCCAAAGCCCAGCACCAGAGGAAAGAGCCGGTAAAGGTGAGGACAACAAAGCGGGCAAAGTTCATCCTGGCCACGCCCGCAGGAAGAGAAATAAAGGTCCGAACGATGGGCATCAGCCTGGAGAAGAAAGCCGTTGACTCACCATACTTTTCAAACCACTTGTCTGCTAAGTGAATATCGTGCGGAGAAATGAGGATGTATCTTCCGTAGCGCAGGAGGAGCGGTCTTCCCCCCTTAGCTCCAAACCAATAAGTCAAGACTGAGCCAATGGTACATCCTATGGCCCCAATAAGGCCAGCCCAAGCTGTGTGCCAAGGGGAAAGGCCTTGAGCTTGGACCAGCATCCACCCAGCAAGAGGCATTACAATCTCGCTGGGCAAGGGTATGCACGCACTTTCTATGGCCATCGCAATTACTACACCAGTCCAGCCAATCGTTTGGAAAAGTTCTTGAAGGAATAAGACAATCTGCTCCTCAATTGCATGCATAGGCCTACCCTTCTACTCAGATTTGTTTGCCTATGAGGCGTTCGTATATAGAGCGGAAAACCTCATCGGAGTGGAAGAATATTATGAGCCGGCCTCCCCTACGCCCCTTTAGAATTTTGACCTTAGTGCCTAAATTCTCCCCAAGTTTTGCCTCAATTTCCTTAAATTCAGGCGGGGTTTCTTTGGGGGAAGCTTCCTGTGGTTCTTGTAGCTTCTTCACCAGTTCCTCTGTTTGGCGGACGTTCAGCCCTTGCTTTATCACTTTCTCTAAAGCTTTGATTTGAAGCTCGGGGGTAGGGAGGGCCAGGAGAGCACGGGCATGACCTTCGGATATGAGCCCTTCGGCCAGGGCTGATTTAACTTCGGGCGGAAGACGTAGTAGCCTTACGGTATTGGCTATGGCAGTCCGACTTTTCCCTACCCGTTTGGCCACTTCTTCCTGGGTGAGGCCAAACTCTTCTATCAGAAAATGATAGGCTTCTGCCTCCTCCAAAGGGTTAAGGTCAGCCCGTTGAATGTTTTCCACCAGAGCAATCTCTAACATTTGCCTCGGGCTAACCTCTTTCACGATGGCTGGAACGGTGCTGAGGCCCGCGATTTTAGCCGCATGCCAGCGCCTTTCCCCAGCTATTAGCTGGTATTTCCCGCTTTCTGCGTCATGAGTAACGATAAGGGGTTGAATGAGGCCATGTTCCTTTACCGATTGGGCTAGCTCTTCTAAAGCCTTCTGGTCCAAGTTCCGCCTAACCTGGAAGGGGTTAGGGATGATTTCATCTACGGGGATTTCCTTTATAGCTCCGCTCTCTTCTAATCCGAGGGAAGGGATAAGGGCTTCAAGCCCCCTTCCCAGGCCCTTCTTCGCTCCCCCCATCGCCCTTTTCTCTCTCCGGAGGCTTTATCCAATTGATTTCTCGGCCTTCCAAAACGCGGCGGCGCTCTTTAATTTGTTGCCTTATAGCCATGAACCTGACCCCAGTCTCCCTTATCCACTCGTTCAAATGCTTCCTTAGCCCTTCCGAGGTCCAGCGGTCCGAAATCCCCCCAGAAAAGTCCAGCTTTGCTTTACCTTCTTCCATTACGATGCGGGCTCTCGTTCCGCAGATTGGGCATTCAGCTTCAGGGCCTTCCAAACGGAAGAAGTCGGAGTCGCACACAGGACATATATTTCCTTGGGGCACAAATGACCTCTTCTCGCCTAAGGCGACTCGGCGGCCAAGCTCCCTTACTTTGCTGACGATTTCGTCATCCAAGAGGCTTTCGCCGGGGCCAGGGTAGAAGGCGGTGACGCTTTCCACCGGCACGAATCCCAAAGCATAGAGGAAGGCGTTGAAGAAAGGTCTTGCTACTCCCCTCCAAGGAGGTAAGCCCGCAACCGCTATGACCCCTCCCGGCTTCAAATCCTCATCTTTCCTTACATCCCATTTTGGAGAAAGCATAAGCACGCGGTCAAAAACGCTTTTGAGGGGGCCAGGGACATTGAGGAAATAGGTTGGGGAAGCCAAGATTAAGCCATCGGCTTGAGAGACGGTGTCCAAGAAGAAGCGCATGTCGTCCTTTATTGGGCATTCTTCATTCCGGAAAGCGCACCGCATGCAGCCTGTGCACGGCTCAATGTGTAAGTCACTTATCCTGAGGGCTGCCACTGAGGCTCCTGCCTCTTGAGCCGAGGCCAAAGCTTCCCTTACCAAGACCTCGGAATTACCCCAAGGCCTCGCCGAAGCTACCAGACCAAGTATTAACCCCATGGTTATGCCTCTTAAGCCTATTCACGGCTGTAGGGCAGGCCTGAAGCGGCAGGGAACCTCCTCTGCCCTATGGCTACGGTTACCACCAGCAGTGTGGTCACATAAGGAATCATGTGCACAAAGTAGAAGGGGATTACCTCTTTTACGCCAGGGGTAATGGCTACGGCGTAAGCGAAACCCTCGGCGAAACCGAAGATGAAGGCCGCAGCCAAAGCCAGGAGGGGCTCAAGTCCGGCAAAAACAACGCAGGCCAGGGCTATGAACCCTCGCCCGGCAGAGATTTCCTTCACCACTCCGCCGAACCATCCGAGGGGCATAAAAGCCCCACCTAACCCACAGAGGGCTCCTCCTAAAGTTGCCGTGAAAACCCTTATGAGGTCAACTCTTATCCCAGCCACATCGGCAGCTTCGGGCCTCTCCCCGCAGGCCCTTATCCGGAAACCGAGGACTGTCCGGTGGAGAAGAAGCGAGCCAAGGATAGCCGTTGCTATGGCTATAATAGTTACGGGATTGATTCTACCTATTGGCGTGGAAATGGGCTGGACCATTAAAGAGCGGGGGAAGAGGTGGATGCCCGGAAAAGCCCAGATAGCCCTCAGAAGGAAGGGGACAAATCCCAAGGCAAAGATGTTTATGCCCATCCCTGCTACTACTTGGGCGGCTCTGGCATATACACTTATAAGGCCCATGAAAAGGCCGATTAGAGCCCCGATTAAAACCCCGAAGAGCAAACCTCCCCAGCCGTTTCCGAAAAGCTCAGCTCCGTAGACCCCTAAAACCGAGGTTATGAGCAAAATGCCTTCAAGGCCGATATTGACTATCCCTGCCTTCTCGTTTATGCACTCGCCTACCGCAGCCAAGACCAAAGGGGTCATGGCCAGGAAAGTAGCTTCCAAAATTGAGAGGGGCTTGAGGCCGGCTATCTCTATGCCGTAGAAAGCAATCCCAGCTATGATGATTATGGCTACAATCCAGAAAATCCTCTGTTGGCTCATCGCTTAATTCTCCTCCTTATGATAGCCCAAAGCTCTGGGATTGAAAGAGCCACTATGATTATGCCGTTTATAGCCCTTACCATTTCTGAATCCACGCCCGCTTGATACTCCATGTAGCGTCCTCCGTGAGCCAGAGCACCGTAAAGGATGGCTGCCAGGATTCCGCCCAAGGGGTGGTTACGGCCTATTAAAGCTACTCCTATCCCGTCAAATCCCAAGGAAGAGACGTTCCCCAAGGTAGCGTATAGAGACCAAGCGGGTGGTCGGCCGATGATTTGGCTTGCTCCGGCAAGCCCGGCCGCTACTCCGCCCAGAAGGAAACTAATTAGGATGACCTTCTTAGCTGAGGCGCCAGCGTAACGGGCAGCATGGGGATTTTCTCCTACAAGCCTCAGTTCGTATCCAGCTCTCGTCCCCCACAGGTAAAAGTAGACAAAGAAACAAAAAGCCAAAGCTACGAAGATTACGGCCGTGAGGGTTGAGCCTTCGGCTAAAATTGGATACCTTGCTGTGGGTAGAGCTGGAACTGTCCGCTCTGCCCTGCCAGGCTGGGCGAGAAAGTAAATGGCCAGGTAAATTGAAAGGTGGTAAGCTATCCAGTTGAACATTATGGTGGAGATGACTTCATGCACCCCACGCCAAACTTTAAGGAGAGCGGGGATAACAGCCCAGAGAGCTCCTGCCACCATGCCGGCCAAAGTAGCTGCCAGCACGTGTATTACAGGCGGCAAACGTAAAAGGCCAGCTACTGCTACTGCTCCGATGGCCCCAAGGTACATCTGCCCTTCGGCACCTATGTTGAAAAGGCCGGTGCGGACCCCAAGGGCAAAGGTTATGGCCGTTAGCATTATCGGGACAGAGAAAGCCAAAGTTTCCAAAATATCCCCGGGAGAGCCGAAAGCTCCTTTGAAGAGAGCCGCATAAGCCTTCAACGGTTGGTACTTGAAAAAGACCATAAAAATTGAGCCTACTATTAGCCCTAAGACTATGGCCATTAAAGATTCAAAGATGGGACGAAGAGCTCGGAGCAACCTCATTTTTCCCCTCCGGCTTTATTTTCTGACCCGCACTCCACCCATCATCATGCCTATCTCTTCCCGTGTAAATTCCTTCAAAACACCCACTCCAAGGAACTCCCCTTCATACATCACAGCAATCCTATCGCTCAGCTCAAGGATTTCGTCCAAATCGGCCGAGACCAGGAGTACCGCTTTCCCTGCATCCCTCATTTTTATGAGGAGCTCTCTGATATAGACAGTTGAGGCTATATCCAAGCCCCTTGTGGGGTGAGCAGCTACCACAAGCGAAGGCTCCTTGCTGAGCTCTCTTCCCACAAGGAGCCTCTGCTGATTTCCTCCACTTAAGCTCTTCACCGGCGTCCTTATCCCAGGGGCGACAACATTGAAGGACTTAATAAGGCGGTCGGTGAACTTCAGGATATTATCCCAGTTCAACCTACCGAAAGCTCCTGCAAATTGGGGCTCCCATTGCCTTCCCAATATGCTGTTTTCGGCCAAGTCAAAGTTCATAGCCAGGCCAAACTTGGATTTATCTTCAGGGATGTGGGAGAGGCCAAGGCTGTAGAGCTTGCGGGGGCTGAAAGCAGTTACATCGGAATTTTTGAGCCAAATTTCACCCTTAATTGGCCGCCTAAGGCCGGTTATGGCTTGAACGAGCTCGCTCTGCCCGTTACCTTCAACTCCAGCTATCCCGAAAATCTCCCCTGCCCTTACCTCAAAGGAAACGCCTTTAACCGCCATAGTCCCAAAATCACTCATGACGTATAAGTCCTTAACTTTGAGGATAGGTTCCCCTGGCTCTGCTTCGGAGCGGACCGCTTGGGGGATAACTTCTTTGCCCACCATCATTATGGCCAATTTATCAAAAGTGGCTTCGGAGGCAGGGAGTTTACCAGTAACAACCCCGTTCCGCAGGACTTGAATCCTATCGCTTATTTCTACGACCTCACGCAGCTTATGAGTGATAAAGACGATAGCTTTACCTTGAGCTTTAAGCCTGCGCATTACTTTAAAAAGCTCTTCCACTTCCAGAGGGGTTAGGTAAGAAGTGGGCTCATCCAGGATTAAGACATCAGTGCCGCGGTAGAGGACCTTGAGTATCTCCACCCTCTGTTGCACTCCGGCCGAAAGAAGCTCTATCGGAGTATCAAGGGGGACAGAAAGGCCTGTCTCTTCCATCAAAGCTATGACTTTTTCTCGTGCGCTTTTTAGGTCTAAGGGCGAAAGCCTCCCAGCTTTCTCTTGGCCTAATAGGATGTTTTCTAAAGCCGTAAACGGGGGGACTAAAGCAAAGTATTGGTGGACCATGCCAATGCCCAGTTTAAGGGCATCGGAGGGGTTGCGGAAGTGCACCGCTTTCCCATTGTAATAAATTTCCCCAGAAGTTGGGGGCAAAAGGCCTGAAAGTATTTTCATGAGCGTGGTTTTCCCGGCCCCGTTTTCACCTAAAAGGCCAACTATTTCACCCGACCTTAACTCAAAATCAACCCCTCTAAGGGCAACCGTGCCATCAGGATAGACCTTGTGGATTGACTTCATCTCAATCGAAAACTCACGGCTCATTTCCTTCTCTCCCAGAAGGTTTTAAGGCTCGATTGGAAAGCCACGGCAGGGAATAAAAAAAGCTTATCCTGTCTAATGCGGTTTAATTTAAAGAGGGGAGGGGTTAACCCCCTCCCCTCCTGCCCTTTACCCGAGTTCATCGCGCCACTTCTTGATGAGCTCTTCGGTGGTGACAGCCGGGACCTCAACTGCGCCGGAGCGGATTTGTTCCTCAAGCTCCTTAGCAGCGCGCCAGAGCCACTCGGGCTGGGCATCCCTCATCTTCTTGACTTTCGCACGGATCTCGTCAGGAGCCATGGGGAGGACTTTCTTTCCGGTGAGCTTCTCGGCGTTGACCCCCATTTCAATGAACTCATCCAGGTCAGCCAAGGTGCTCACGGATATTCCTTCCATAAGCTCACCGGCCACTTTGGTTCCGACGCCCAGGACCAGGACGCCTTTGTTTTCCTTGACGATGTCGCGGAACTTGCCGTCAACTACCAGCTTGGTGGCGTAGTATACGCCCTTGTCAACCCTCTTCATCATGCTGGCGATGACGAAACCGGGGTTGATCCAGTCCTGGTTGGCGTCTACACCGATCCAGAAGGGCGGGCCGAAGTCCAGCTTCTTCTGCTCGGCAATTTCGGAGACAGCCTGGTTTATGCCCAGCCCTAGGGGACCGGCAATATTATACACGGCCACAGCGTCCTTGGCATACATGGCCTTGGCTGCTTCATAACCTTT
Organism: uncultured Anaerolineae bacterium; assembly: GCA_964404055.1. Taxonomy (GTDB): domain Bacteria; phylum Chloroflexota; class Anaerolineae; order SpSt-600; family SpSt-600; genus SpSt-600. Next base: position 11,605 of record CAYOIS010000047.1, read on the forward strand.
GGTGATATCGCTGAAGGTTCCGGTGTAGGTCCAGAGGACAAAGTCCTTGGTGTAGTCAAAGGCCTCGTTGGGCACGTTCTTCTTTAGCCATTCAGTGGCCCAGCGGGCACCCCACTTGTACCCGATTTCAAACTTCCAGAGGACAGGAATCTCAATTCCCAGAACGGCACCGATGTGAGGCTTATCGTAAGCAGCGGCCAGGAGGGCAGCAATAGCTCCAACAATAGCACTGCCCTTGTGCTCCTCGTATACGATGTCCATGAGGTTGGGGAGAGGATACTTGTCCGGATACTTCTCCTTAATGATGGACTGGGCATAGGTGTCAATGCCGACGAAGTTCTTGTCGGGGTACTTCTGAGCGACTTCAGCCAAGGCGTCGCTGAGGAGGAAGCCAACTCCCACAATCAGCTTGACATCGGGGTCCTTAGCAGCAGTGGTGAGGTTGGGGACGTAGTCGGCTTCTACCTTGCTTATGAGCTCAACCATTTCCACACCGAAGTCCTTTTCGGCTTCGTCCCCACCTTTGAAGGCCATGTCGTTGAAGCTCAGGTCTCCTCTTCCCCCGATGTCAGAAACTACTGCTATCTTGATCTTGGGCTTAGGGGTGGGGGTAGGCTTGCACCCTGCCACGGCCAAAGCTATGACCGTAAGTAGGGCGAACAGCGCGTAAAGCTTCTTACCCATATGCCTCCTCCTTGAAAAGGGTTTCCAGAAGCATAGTATATTGCGAAAGAGGGGTTTTGTCAAATCACCGTAGCACTTGCGCCAAGAGAT
>CAYOIS010000048.1:0-12252 GCA_964404055.1 uncultured Anaerolineae bacterium
TCGGAGGCAATCAAATGTACAAGATGTATGGTGACCTCGCAATCTACAGCGGCAGAGCTCATCCTGAGCTGGCTAAAGAAATAGCTAATTACTTGGGAGTAGAACTTGGGGGAATTGAAATCTTTGAATTTCCCAACGAGAACACCTTTGTCCGATTGCTCTCCAGCGTGCGTGCCAAGGACGTCTTCTTTGTCCAGCCTACTTGTTCTCCCGTAAACCGCAACTTGGTAGAACTGTTAATTGCCATAGACACCTTCAAAAGGGACTCGGCAGGCAGGATAACAGCTGTTATCCCCTACTATGGCTACGGCCGAACTGATAAAAAGGACGAGCCCAGAGTTCCCATAACTGCCAGGCTTGTGGCCGACCTTATAACCGTTGCCGGAGCTGACAGAGTCCTCACAGTGGTCCTTCATGCCCCACAAATCCAGGGCTTCTTCAATATACCCGTGGACGAAATCAACGTTTTCTTCCTCCTGGAGGAATATTTCTTGGAAAAGAACATACCCGACCTTGTAGTCCTGGCCCCGGATGTAGGAGCAGTAAGAAGGGGGCGCAACTTCGCCCAAAGGCTTGGTGTACCCCTGGCTATTGTGGAAAAAAGGCGCTATACTGTACCCGGAGGTTCAAAGGTAGAAGATTACGGGATAATCGGCGATGTTAAGGGTAAAAATGTGCTCATCGTTGACGACGAAATAGATACCGGTTCCAGCATAGCCCATGCTTACGCTGCCGCTAAAAAATTCGGCTGCAAGGATGTATACGTATGCGCTGTCCACCCTATCCTCTCACCACCTTACTGCTACCAAAACCTAGAAGGGCTGGATATAAAAGAAATCGTGGTCACTAACACCGTGCCTATAAGCCCGGAAAAAAGGGCAAGATTACCCAAAATCCAAGTTATATCCATCGGCCCATTGCTCGGGGAAGTCATAAGGCGCATACACATGGGGATTTCGGTAGGAGCTTTGTTCAAGGAGTAGGAGGAGAAAGTGTTCAAGAAGCTGGTAGAGGCAGTTTTAGGCGACCCTAACGAGAAGGAGCTTAAAGCACTTGAGCCTTTGGTCAGGGAGATAAACGCCCTGGAGCCAGAAATGGAAAGGCTTTCCGATGAGGACCTGCAAAAGCTTACCGAGGAGTTCAAGAGAGAGCTTCGGAAGGAAACGGCTTCTTTAAGGGAGAGGGTAGAGGAGAAAAGGGCACAGCTTGAGGCTGAAGAGGACCCAGAGTTACGGGAAAAGCTTGAGGAAGAATACCACCGCTTGGATGAAGAACTCCGACAAGCGGAGGAGAAATTTTTAGGCCGCATACTGCCCAAAGCCTTCGCGGCTGTAAGGGAAGCTTCCAAACGGACCATAGGCCTGCGCCATTTTGACGTCCAGCTAATGGGAGGGATTGTCCTCCATCAAGGCAAAATAGCCGAAATGAAGACCGGCGAAGGTAAAACCTTGGTAGCAACCCTCCCCGTTTACCTCAATGCCTTAACCGGCCGCGGCGTCCATGTAGTAACCGTCAACGATTACTTGGCCAAAAGAGATGCACAGTGGATGGGGCCAATTTACCACCTCTTGGGCCTAAAAGTCGGAGTAATCCAATCCTTGGCTGCTGACCCCGCTATGAGTTCTTTCATTTACGACCCCAATTATATCTCTGAAGACGACCGCTACCAGCACTTGCGGCCCGTCCCCAGGCGAGAGGCATACCTAGCCGATGTCACCTACGGCACTAACAATGAGTTCGGTTTTGATTACCTCCGGGATAACATGGTCCAGGACCTCTCGGAATGCGTGCAGAGGGAACTGAATTACGCCATCGTGGACGAGATTGATAATATACTCATAGACGAAGCCAGAACGCCCCTTATCATCTCTGGCCCAGCCCAAGAATCAACCGAACTTTACCAAACTTTTGCTCGCCTTGTCCCCCACCTCACCCCAGGGGTAGACTACCAGGTAGATGAAAAAGCCCGGATTGTAACCTTGACCGAGGAAGGCATCACTAAAGTGGAGAAAATGCTGGGGATTGAAAACCTCTATTCCCCCCAGTATTTCCACCTCCTTCCTTACCTGGACAATGCCCTCAGAGCCTACGCCCTCTACCACAGGGACAAGGATTACATTGTGAAGGACAACGAAGTGATAATCGTGGACGAGTTTACCGGCCGGCTTATGTATGGCCGCCGTTACTCCGAAGGCCTCCACCAGGCCATTGAAGCCAAAGAAGGTGTCCCAGTCCAAAGGGAAAGCCTCACCTTGGCCACCATCACCTTCCAAAATTACTTCCGGCTTTACAAGAAATTGGCTGGAATGACTGGAACTGCCGCTACTGAAGCCGAAGAATTCCACAAAATCTACGGCCTTGATGTGGTAATTATCCCCACTCACAAGCCGATGATTCGCATTGATTACCCAGATGTGGTCTATAAGACCGAGGAAGCTAAGTTCAGAGCTGTCACCAAAGAGATAATCCAACTCCACTGCCAAGATAGACCGGTCTTAGTGGGCACCCTCTCAATAGAGAAATCCGAGCACCTAAGCTCTAGGCTCTCCCCTCAAAGGCTACAAGATTTAGCCCGCGTCCTTCTCTTGAGGGATGCTTTAAACTCCCGTAACGATTTGGACAACAGCCAAAGGGAGAAATGGAGCAAAGCCCTGAGCGTTCCCCTGGAGAAGCTTGACCCTAGAGAGATAAACGCCATGGCTCGGAAGCTTGGGGTTAACCCGAACATCTTAGCACGCGAGAACATTCTCCGCCTGGCGCAGCTTCTGGGCGTGGAAAATGTGGAGAAGCTGGAGAAAATCCTCAGGGAAGGGATACCGCACCAGGTCTTAAACGCTAAATATCACGAGAAAGAGGCCCAGATAATTGCTCAAGCTGGGAGGCCTGGGGCAGTTACCATCGCCACTAATATGGCCGGAAGAGGGGTAGATATTCTCCTGGGAGGGAACCCTGAAGGCCTGGCTCGGGAAAAGCTCCGCCAAGAAGGCTTTGACTTAACCCAAATCCGCTCGGCGGAATGGGACGAAGCTTTGAAGATGCTGCGCCGCGGTGAGGACCCAACCACCCGCTTCCCAACTCGCTGGGCAGAGGTCCTGGCGGAGATGTATAAAAAATGCCAAGAGGACCATGTAAAAGTAGTGGAACTTGGAGGCCTCCACATAATCGGGACTGAGCGCCACGAGGCTCGCCGCATTGATAATCAGCTGCGAGGAAGGGCAGGCCGCCAGGGTGACCCCGGCTCCTCTCGCTTCTACGTCTCCTTGGAAGACGAACTCATGCGGAAAATGGGGGGAGCACAAGGTCTCCTGGAAAAGGTCTGGGCTGACGAGGACATGCCCATTGAGCATAGCCTGGTGACGAAAGCCATAGAGCAAGCCCAGATAAGGATGGAGGGCTATAACTTTGATTACCGCAAGCACGTTTTGGAATACGATGATGTGGTCAACAAGCAAAGGGAGGTAATTTACCGACAGAGGAGGGAAATCCTCCGCCAGAAGAACCTCCGCCCATTCGTCATGGACATCATCAAGGAGAAGCTTTCGGCCCTGGTGGCTTCTTACTCTGTAGCAGGGGAATATGGCCAACCTGATTGGCGCGGTCTCCATTCGGCGGTTAAGGCAGTGATACCTCCGCAATTCTTACCCTCACCTGAAACCTGGGAAGGCAAAAACCCCCGCCAGGTAGAAGCTCAACTCCATTCCCTTGCCGAAAGAGCTTACGATGACCTTTCTTTAGCCATGGCCCGAGAGTTCTGGGATGCCATGGCTGAACAGGGCAAACGCCTTTCGGACTTTACCTTAGAGCCAAACCCTGTTTTCCGCTTGGTTTATGATGCTGTTGCCTCAGAGCTTAAGGATGAGCTTGAAGCCATAAAGAACAAGCCCCTTACAGCTTTGGGGCGAGCTCTGAGGGAAAGGCTTGAAAAGCCAATAGCCAAAGCCCTTGCCTTGGGGCGAGACCGCTTCGTCATGCTGAGGGTGGTGGACTCCCTCTGGGTCAGGCACCTTACTGACCTTGATGAGCTTAAAGAAGGGATTGGGCTAAGAGCTTTTGGGCACCAAGACCCCCTCATTGCCTTCAAGCGGGAAGCCCACGAAATGTACGAAGACCTCCTGGCACAGATAAGAGACCAGATAGCTCAAGGAATCCTTTACACTTCCATTGCCATAAGGAGGCCTGAGCCTGCTGTTCCCAGGGTAAAGATACCATCTCCAGCGCATGTGCCATCGGAACGCAAGCGCTTGGGGCGGAATGATCCCTGCTGGTGCGGTAGCGGTAAAAAATACAAGCACTGCCACATGCGCCAAGATGAAGCCATGGGCAGACGCTGAGGGGTTCAACCATGGAGGAAGAGCGGTTCTTGGAAAGCATTGACCCGGAGCTTGCAGAATTCATCAGAGCGAAGATAAATTCTTTCATAAGGTGGGACATCCTAAAACTCCTCTACTCCAACCCCCATACAGTTGATACTGCTGAAAGGATAGCTCGTCAGTGCGGTAGGCCTGTGGAAAGCGTCATCAGAGAATTAGAAGGGATGGTCCGAGATGGACTCTTGGAAATGCACTTGGTAGCCGGCATTCCGGTCTATTCCCTTTCTAAGAATCCGAGCGCTCGTCAGCTTATAGAGAAATTCCTGGAGGCATGCAGGAACCGACAAGTTAGGGTAAGGGTGGTTTACCATATCCTTAAGAGCCGGGAGGTGAGCTTTGGAGAGGGTTAAGACAGGAATACCAGGCCTTGACGAGATGCTTTCCGGTGGCTTCTACCCCGGTAGTGTTAACTTAGTAGAAGGGGCCCCGGGCACAGGGAAATCAACCTTAGGGATGCAATTCATATACAACGGCATAGTTAAATTTGGCGAGCCGGGCCTCTTAATTACATTTGAAGAATTCCCTGAGCAGTATTACCGCGATGCGGAAAACTTCGGGTGGGATTTCCGCCGCTTGGAAAAGGAAGGCATGCTCAAGGTCATCATGACAAGCCCCGAAATCCTCAAGCTTGACCTGGAAAGGGTTAGCGGGATGGTGGAACAGGCCGTTCTGGAGAAGGGGTTTAAAAGGATTGTGATTGATAGCATAACTCATCTTGAACGGCTGGCTTCCGATACTGTAGAGCTCAGGAACTTGGAATACTCTTTTGTCAATGCCCTCAAGCGTTTGGAGCTTACGGCCATCCTCACTCGAGAAAGCCCCGTCCTCTTGGGTGGTGAAATGGGTACATACCCTCTGAGCTACATGGTTGATTCTTACATCCTCCTGCGCTATGTGGAAATAGACAGCCGAATCCACAAGGCCATCTTAGTCCTGAAATTCAGAGGGAGCGACCACGCCAAAGACATCCGCCGGCTGGAGATAACTTCAAAGGGGATAGAAGTGTTGGAGAGGTTTGAAGGGAGGGAAGGGCTAATGAGCGGCACCCCACGCCGCATGGCTGAATCTTTCGTGGAAGCTTTCATAAGGAAGTGATGTATGGAAGCCTCCATCCAGCTTTTGGCTTGGCTTGCTTTTAGTGCCATATTAATAGTGATGATGCGCATCGCCCAGTTTTACGAGAAAAAGAGCGGGAATAAAACCCTTTACCAGGTTTATCCCCTGGCCATTTTCCTCTTCATAGTAGCAGCTTTAATCTACAGTGGGCATTCAGGAGATTTTGTTGGTGAATTCCGTGGGGACACCTTCCTATTTCTGGGGGGGGTGCTCACTCTGGCCTTGTCCGCTTACCTATTTGAGCTTATGATGGGGAGAAAATGATGGAGTTAATGGTTGCTCTTTTAAGCTCGGCAGCTTTGATAAGCGCTATTTACCTATGCTTTGTGCTAATGGAGCTTAGCCGCAAGCTGGGCTCCGTTCTGAAGATGCCGCCCTATTACCTCCTATTCTACCTTGCTGGCACCCTCCTCACAGTTGCCCTCTTTGCCAGATTGATAAAAGCTTCAATGCTTTTAGTGTCACCAGAAGCCAGACCCTACATCCTTTACTCTTCCCAGTTTTACTTCGCAGCTTACCATCTCCCATTGCTTTTGGGGATGTTAGTTGCTTTAGGTGTTACAATTAAATACTGGGGATGGATTTTCTGGGAGAGGTGACGTGTAATGATTGTGGAGCAGGTAGTGAAGGAAATTTTCTCCAAACTCCGTGAAAATTTTAAAGGCACAGAGCCGATTTTAGCCCTTTACTGGCGGGAAAGGAACGGCTTTAAAGTTCTATCCAACCAAGGGGAGAAATGGGTACCACTGGAAGAGGCTGGAGCTGAAGGATGGGTCCTGAAGCTACGTGCCTCAGTTTTGGTTAGAGATTGGGAGGAGGAGAAGGACTCTTTGCCTGTGGAGCGCACCATACATGGAGTTCCGGGCTCGTGGATGGCAACTCCGCTAATGGGCCAGGAAGGACCGCTTGGAGTTTTATCCGTCTCCAGCCCCAAGCCAGGAACCTTTGATGAGCAACATCTGCAACTTTTGGAGCAATTTGCCTCCAATCTATCCCTAAACCTGGAAAATGCCTTGCTTAATGCGAGCCTCCAGAAGCAAAAGCGCGGCCTTGAGCTTATCCGGAAAATAAATCTGCAAATGGCTTCAGCACCCGACCTCCAAGCCTTGGCTCAGGCGGCATTAATAGGGTTGACAAAACTATTTGAAGCCGATGAAGTTTGGGTTGAGCTTGCTGAGCAAGGTTTACTGGGCGAAAGCTCGGAGAAAGCAAAATACGCTGAGGAATTCTTGAGCCAAGCCAGAGAAAAAGGTACAGCTATAATAGCCGAGGAGTTGGGGCCGGATTTCCCATTCAGGGCTATCCTCTCCCTACCTCTGAAAAGAGGTTTTAAAACCTTAGGGGCGATGGCCATAGCCTTCCATGCCCCTCACTTCTTTGACGAGGTAGAGCTATTCTTAGCTGAAACCCTGGCCGAGCAAATTGCCTCAGCAATAGAGACTTTCAAGTTCATGGAAGAAAAGGGGCAAAGGGTTCGGCTGCTATCCACACTTAACGAGCTCTACAGAACCATTTCCCGAACCTTAAATCCCGATGAGCTTGGGGAATCAGTAGGCGTATTCCTTGCCAAAGTTTTCCCTCAAAAGTCCGGAGCCATTTTCTTTGCCTCAAAAGGGGAGATGAGGATGGTAGCACGCTGGGGGGGAGAGCTGGATTTAACCCTTGAAAACATTAAAGATTACCTTAAAAGCCCCGGCCCCTTTGAAATTGCTGGGCCAGGAGGGAAGAACACCCTCGTAGCCCCTATCGCACTGAACGATAAAGCTATGGGTTTCATACTGCTTCAGGACACTTATTTAAGCCAGGAAGAAACGCTCCTTTTGACCTCAATAGCCGGAATATTGGCAGAAGCCCTCCAGAAAATACAACTTCAGCAAGAGATGGAGAACCGCCTCGCTGAAATGGCTACCATTTACGCTATATCTCAACAAATTATGTCAAGCCTTGAATTACCGGTAGTCCTGGAGACAATAACGGAAGTGCTGAAGCACGTTATGGATTGCCGGGCTGCTTGCATCTTCCTGCTGAATGAAGAAACTGGAATGTTAGAGATAAAGGCTTCCAGCGGCATAACCTCTCACTGGCGGACGGAGGCTAAGCTCAGGGTTGGAGAAGGGATAAGCGGGAAAGCGGTAGCCCTCGGCCGCTCAATCTACGTACCCGATTCCCTGCTTGAGCCCGATTTTATCTTCTTTGACCGTTCGGTCCGCTCCATCTTAGTGGTCCCGTTGAAAGTCAAAGACAAAGTGATAGGAACCTTGAGCATTGACCACACAATTCCTGATGCTTTCACCCCTGACGATGAACGGTTCCTGTCAATCATAGCGGCCCAAGCGGCAATAGCCATAGAGAATGCTGCTCTCTACGAGCGCCTCAAGGAAAGGGCAGTAGCTCTTGAGAAGGCTTATAAGGAAATAAGCGAGCTTTCCCGCTTCAAGAGCGAATTGCTCCAAAACGTTTCCCATGAACTCCGCTCCCCGCTCACTTTCGTGAAAGGATACGTAGAGCTTATGCGTGAAGGCTACATGGGTTCTCTCACCCCGGAGCAGGCAGAAGCGCTTGAGGTTGTCTCTGAGAAAGCAGACCTCATGACCAGGCTTGTAGAGGACATGATTGCGCTACAGAAAATAGAGGTAGAGAAGCTTAAGTTGGAGCCAGTTGCCTTAGAAGAAATCGCCCGTTTTTCTGTGCGGAGCGCTTCCCTTATGGCCCGGAATGCAGGGATTGAATTCAAACTGGAAATTCCGCCCCACCTCCCACCCGTAATGGGCGACAAAAACAGGCTTGTCCAGGTCTTTGATAATCTCATAAACAATGCCATTAAATTTAGCCCCAACGGTGGAACCATAACGATACGCCTCAAAGACATTGGGGACTACGTTCAGGCCGAGGTGGAAGATACAGGGATTGGGATACCGGAAGATAAGCTGGATAAAATTTTTGAGCGCTTTTATCAAGTAGATAGCTCTTCCAAGAGGAAATTCGGGGGTATGGGCCTGGGCTTGGCCATAGTGAAAAGCATAGTAGAAGCCCATGGAGGCAAAATCTGGGTTAAGAGCCAATTAGGAAAAGGTAGCACGTTCTACTTTGTAATCCCCAAGGCTTGAGGAGGCGTCCGATGGCTATAACCAGTTTCTCTCAACTTATGGAAGAAGCGCGCCGGAGAGGGCCTAAAATCATAGCCATAGCCGCAGCCCACGAAAAAGAAGTCCTTTTAGCTGCTCAGGATGCCGAAAAGCTCGGCTTAGCGGATTGCATCCTGGTAGGCGATTACTCCCTCATCCGCCGCATCGCTGCCGAAGAGGGGATTGATATTGGGAGGATGATGGTTATCCATGAACCCGACCCGCTTGTAGCTGCCCGAAAAGTGATGGAGTTAGTTAGCCTTGGCCATGCTCAATTGGCCATGAAAGGCAAGATTGAAACCGGCCACTTCCTGAGGGCTGCTTTGGATAAAGAGTTCGGCATAAGGATTGGTAAGCTCCTCACCCATGTTGGAATATTTGAAATACCGGGCTTTGACCGCCTAATTTTCATAAGCGATGCTGGGGTGGTAGTGGCCCCAACCCTTGAGGAAAAAGTGGCCATAGTCCAAAACGCTATTGACGTAGCTCAAGCTTTGGGGATTGAATGCCCAAAAGTGGCTATCTTAGCTGCTACAGAGATAGTTAACCCTAAAATACCGTCCACCCTTGATGCCGCCAACCTCTCCAAAATGGCCGATAGAGGCCAGATAAAAGGGGGGATAGTAGATGGCCCCTTGGCTTTGGATAACGCCATAAGTGAGGAATCGGCCAGGATAAAAGGAATACAAAGCCCTGTAGCAGGCAAAGCTGACATCCTTATCACCCCGGATATAGAGGCAGGCAATGTCCTTGCTAAGGCAATTACGTATTTTGCCGGAGGGAAAATGGCTGGCGTGGTGGTAGGCGGGAAGTGCCCCCTGGTAGTGGCTTCCCGCTCTGACCCCCACGAGACCAAACTCATTTCCATAGCCTTAGGAGTCCTACTGACATCGGCCTAAAGGGGAAAGATGCTCTTCCAACAGCTTAGAGAAAAAGTCAAGCGCTACCCCAAAGTAGACCTGCACCGCCACCTTGAGGGTTCTATCCGCTTTTCCACCATCTTAGACATAGCAACTCGTGAGCGCATCCCTTTACCTACTAACGATCCTGAAGAGTTACGGCGTTACGTCCAAGTTAGTGAAAAGGAATTGCCGGATTATCACTCCTTCCTGAGCAAATTCCGAATCCTTAGGCAAATTTACTCCAGCCGTGAAGCAATTCAAAGGATTGCTTACGAAGTTGTCCTGGATGCTGCTAAGGATAATGTCCGCTATTTAGAACTGCGCTTTAACCCCTTAGCTTTGTCTCAAACTCAGGGCTTTCCACTGCCAAAGGTTAGCGAATGGGTTATTGAAGCCGGTTTGAAAGCAGCTGAAGAGGGCAAAATCAGGCTCAATTTCCTCATAACCATAACCAGGGATACTGACCTAAAGGATGCTAAGACTCTGGTCCAGTTGGCCTTGGAGCTGAGGGGCAAAGGGATAGTAGGGTTGGACTTAGCAGGGGATGAGGTCAATTACAGAGCTTATCCATTTGCTCCACTATTCCGGGATGCACGCCGGAAAGGCCTTGGGATAACTATCCACGCCGGTGAGGTTACAGGAGCAAGCAGCGTCTACGAAGCCGTAGAAATCTTAGGGGCCCATAGGATTGGCCACGGGGTTAAAGCTGTAGAGGATGTGAACGTTTTAGACTTGCTGAAGTTCAAGAAGGTGGTTTTGGAAATGTGCTTAACCAGTAACCTTCAGACAGGGGCAGTCAAAAGGCTTGGAGAACATCCATTCCTTCCCCTCTTCCGCCTCGGGATTTTAGTTACCCTAAATACTGATGACCCGGGTATATCCGGCACGAGCTTGACCGATGAATATCTCTTAGCTATAAGGGGATTGGGGATGACTCAAGAAGAGCTTACAGCTGTCATTCGGAACGGAATTTTGGGGGCTTTCTTGCCTCCTTCTGATAAAGTAAAGCTTGTGGAGGAATTTAACCGAGAATTTGAAAGCATGGGCTTACCTTTAATACCCAGAGGAGAGGAGGTCTGGATATGGCGATAAGGAATTTTGCCCAACTTGTGGCAGCGGCAAAGGAGCGAGGCCCTAAACGCTTGGCCATAGCCTTTTCCCACGAGCCCGCCACAATACTTGCCGCCCGCCGAGCATATGATGAGGGTATCGCTATACCAACACTTATGGGAGAAGTGTCCGCTATAAAAGAAATAGCGGCTAGGGAAGGAGTTGATTTAAACGATTTTGAGCTTATCCAAGAGAGCAATGAGCGGGAAGCTTGTGCCCGCGTAGTGGAAATGGCCAGGAGCGGCCAAGTAGACCTTATAATGAATGGATTGGCTCAGCCCGGTCACCTTTTAAGGGCTGCTCTGGATAAGGAAAAAGGCCTCCGTACTGGAAAATTGGTTACCGACGTAAGCATCTTTGAAATCCCCGGCCGCGATAAGCTCTTATTCATAAGCGATATTGGGGTCGTAGTTTCACCTACCTTGGAGCAAAAAGTTGAAATTGTCCAAAACGCCATTGATGTAGCTCATGCCTTGGGAATAGAATGCCCTAAGGTTGCCATTTTGGCCGCCACTGAAATGGTAAACCCTAAAATTCCAGTCAGCATGGATGCAGCCAATTTAGCCAAGATGGCTCAAAGGGGGCAAATAAAGGGCGGCATAGTAGACGGGCCATTGGCTTTAGACAACGCCATATCTCCCCGCTCGGCCGAGATAAAGGGGATAAAGAGCGAAGTAGCCGGCGATGCCGATATAATCATAGCCCCTGACATTGAGGCTGGGAACATCTTGGCCAAGGCTATAATTTACTTCGCCCGTGGGAAGATGGCCGGGGTTGCAGTAGGCGCCAAATGCCCCCTGGTCCTACCTTCCAGAGCTGACCCACCTGAAACCAAATTTGTATCCATCGCTTTCGGGGTATACCTGGCTTCAGAAGCTGGATAAAAACGGATTATGCACTTTCTCTTGGCCTATAGTAGTTGAAGGGCCATGGCCGGGGTAAACTATGGTGTTATCGGGCAAAGCTAAGAGCTTGGTTTGGATTGAATCCATGAGGACTTGGTAATTTCCGCCAGGGAAATCCCACCGCCCGATACTCATGTAAAAGAGCACGTCTCCGCAGAAGAGTATGCCTTCCTCCGGGGAATAGAGGGATATACTTCCTGGTGAATGACCTGGGGTATGGAGCACCTTAAGGTAGCCTTTACCGAACTTTACCTCATCTCCCTCTTGGAGGTATAAATCGGGGGGAGGGCTTGAGGCAATTAGGCCCAAGAACATCAATCCGCCGCCCTTTCGCAACAAAGGCTCATCGTCTTTATGGATAGCAAGGCGGGCTCCTGTGGCCCTGATAATTTCTTTATTGGCCATTATGTGGTCAAAATGGCCGTGGGTATTTATGACCAGGGAAACTTCAATCCCCAACTTCTCCACAACCTTAAGGATTTTGCTTCCATCTCCTCCGGGGTCAATCACTAAACCCTTACCGTTAAGCTCATCGGCTACCACATAGCAATTGGTTTGGAGTGGTCCTACCGTAATGCATTCTACAATCATGATGCAACCTCCTTGCGGTTGAAGTTTAGCATAAAACGAAGAATCTGTCCACCTTTAGTGTCCCCAAATCGTGGGTACATTCATTTTCCCACCCTCGTTTGCTGATGGCCCGCCAATGTTTTTGGTCCCATTC
>CAYOIS010000049.1:0-12184 GCA_964404055.1 uncultured Anaerolineae bacterium
GAAAAGGCCTTGTAACTGCGGAGTTTGTGTGGTAAAATCAAAAAGGGAAACCATTTGCGAGGGAATTGAGATGGGCAGGGATAAGGATTTGGTGGAAGGAATTTATGGGTGGCGAGTTGAATTTTTTGAAGGGGCCTTGACGCCCTTGCCTAGGGTCCGAAGGACTTGGAAGCCACCCACCGATGTCTACGAAACCGATTCCCACATAGTGGTGAAAGTGGAAGTGGCGGGAATGAAGCCCGAAGACTTTGAAATCTCCCTCTCCTCACGTACACTTACAATATCAGGGGTTCGGATGGACCCGGCCGAAAAGCTCACTTACCAGCAGATGGAAATTTCTTATGGGCGCTTTGAAACCCAAGTCTACATCCCTGGGGCAATTGAGGAAGATAAAATTGAAGCCATTTACGAAGACGGCTTCTTAAAGGTGTTAATACCAAAGGCCAAAGCGGTTAAACTTAAACCTCACGAAACTATAGAGCTTTTGCCCGAAAAATAAACGGAAGGAGGTAGAGGATGGCTTTCTTCTTCAAGAAGGAAGAGGCGCCTGAGCAGAAAGTTGAACCCCAAAGCGGAGTAGAAATCCCGGAAGAAATGCCTATCTTGCCTTTGCGCAAAGTGGTGGCTTACCCACTTACTGTATTCCCCCTGAGCGTTGGTCAGCCCAGGTCTATAAAGCTTGTGGATGATGCCGTTGTAGGCAATAAACTCATAGGCCTTGTAGCAGCTAAGGATGCGGAGATACCAGAACCGGGGCCAAACGATGTTTTTTGGACCGGGACTGTTGCTATAATCCACAGGCTGTTCAAAGCCCCAGATGGCACTTTGCGCCTAATCGTCCAAGGAGTGGAAAGGTTCAGGATTGAAGAGTTTACTCAGGAGGTCCCATACTTAAAAGCCAAAGTTAAGCCTGCCCCTGAAATCGTGGAGAAGACAATTGAAGTAGAAGCTTTGATGCGTAACTGCACAGAGCTTTTCCGGCGCTTGGTCTCCTTAGCACCCCACCTCCCCGAAGAGCTAATGGCTGCAGTCCTCAATGTTGACGACCCAAGGCAACTTGTCTACTTAATCGCTACAACCGTAAGGATGGATATCAAAGAAGCACAGGAACTCCTGGAGTTGGACCACGTCCGAGACAAACTCCACAAGCTTAACACCATCCTCACCAGGGAGCTGGAAGTTCTTGAACTGGGGCGCAAAATCCAGAGCCAGGCTCAGGCTGAGATGGAAAAACTTCAGCGGGAATTCTTCCTCCGAGAGCAGCTTAAGGCCATAAAGAAGGAGCTTGGGGAAGAAGACGAACAGGCCCTGGAGATTAAAGAGCTTGAGGAGAAAATAGCTAAGGCCGGCATGCCAGAAGAAGCCGAAAAGGAAGCAAGAAGGGAACTGGAACGCCTCCGCAAGATGCCCCCAGTCGCTGCCGAATACTCCGTCATAAGAACCTACCTTGATTGGCTTACGAGCTTGCCTTGGAATGTAGCTACCGAAGACAATTTGGACATAGAGCGGGCAAGGCGCATCTTGGACGAAGACCACTACGATTTGGAGAAGGTGAAAGAGCGAATATTGGAATACTTGGCTGTCCGCAAGCTTAAGCAAGAGCGGAAGGAAGAAAGGGAGAAAGAAGCAGCCCAGCTAACCGATTACATCCGTCGGGAGAGGGAAGGCGTAATCCTGTGCTTTGTTGGGCCTCCGGGCACGGGTAAGACCTCCCTCGGCCAATCCATAGCCAGAGCCTTGGGACGCAAGTTCATCCGCATAAGCTTGGGTGGGGTCCGGGATGAGGCCGAGATAAGGGGCCACCGCCGGACTTACGTCGGTGCTTTGCCCGGCCGCATTATCCAAGCCATACGAAGGGTCGGAACTAAGAACCCTGTTTTCATGATAGACGAAGTGGATAAAATCGGGCTTGACTTCCGCGGTGACCCCGCCGCTGCCCTCCTTGAGGTCCTTGATCCTGAGCAGAACCGGGAGTTCAGGGACCATTATCTGGATGTGCCCTTTGACCTTTCCCAGGTTATGTTCATAGCCACAGCCAACGTCCTGGATACCATCCCACCGGCCCTCCTGGACCGGATGGAGGTAATCCAACTCTCCGGTTACACCGAGGAGGAGAAGCTCCACATAGCTAAGAAATACCTCTTGCCAAGGCAACTTAGGGAAAATGGCTTGCGCCAGGAAGAAGTGACCATTTCCGATGAAGCAATCCGCAAGATAATCCGTGAATACACACGCGAGGCAGGGGTCCGTAACTTGGAAAGGGAAATTGGGGCTATCTGCCGGAAAATCGCTACCAAGGTAGCTTCCGGCCAACAAGGCCCATTCCACGTGGATGTGGATGACTTGATAGATTACCTCGGAAAGCCCAAGTATTACTCCGAAGTGATGGAAAGGACGGAAATTCCAGGGGTAGCTACAGGGCTGGCCTGGACACCAACCGGAGGCGATATTCTCTTTGTGGAAGCCACCAAGATGCCTGGTAAGAAAGGTTTCATCCTGACTGGCCAGCTTGGCGATGTGATGAAAGAGTCAGCCCAGGCTGCCCTGAGCTACGTCCGCTCCAAAGCCTCCGAGTTTGGCCTTGAAGATGACTTCTTTGAGAAGCACGATATCCACCTGCACGTGCCTGCTGGGGCTATCCCCAAGGATGGCCCATCTGCCGGGATAACCATGGCCGTAGCCCTCGTCTCCCTGCTGACCAATCGCCCTGTCCGGCCGGATATCGCCATGACCGGGGAAATAACTTTGAGGGGGCAAGTCCTACCTGTAGGCGGGATAAAAGAGAAAGTCCTGGCCGCACACAGGGCGGGGATAAAGACCGTAATCTTGCCCAAGCGCAATGAACCAGACCTGGCCGAAATTCCGGAAGAAGTCCGAAAGGAGATGAACTTCGTCCTGGTTGAGCACGTGGATGAGGTCTTCAAGATAGCTTTTGCTGATAAGCAGGAGGGGAAGGAAACTGATGAAGGGCAAATTTCTGATTCTGGGCTTGCTCCTGGCACTTCTGAGCCTAATTCCAATTGAGGCCGCAGGCCAGGAAGTTTATTTAGCCAAAGTAAATGGTATAATAGACCCGTTTGTGGCCCGTTACATCCGCCAAGCCATAGAAGCCGCATCGGAAGGAGGGGCCATATGCCTCATAATTGAGCTTGACACCCCTGGTGGAACCGATACAGCCATGAGGGAAATTGTCCAGAACATAATGAACTCACCGGTTCCGGTGGTAGTTTACGTTTCTCCTCAGGGGGCGAGGGCGGCCTCGGCAGGGCTATTCATAGCAATGGCGGCCCATCTTACAGCCATGGCCCCAGGAACCAACATAGGGGCAGCACATCCAGTGGGAATAGTGGAACCAATCACAGGAACCTTGGAGACCAAGATTACTCAAGACGCCGCCGCCTACATAAGGGCCATCGCCCAGGAAAGGGGCCGCAATGCCGAATGGGCGGAGCAAGCCGTCCGGGAAAGCTCCTCCATAACTGCCCAGGAAGCCTTGGAGAAAAAGGTCATTGACTTAATAGCTTCAGACCTCCAAGAGCTTTTACGCTTGATAGACGGGAAAAAGGTCAAGGTGGGTGGAAAAGAGATTACTTTGGCCACCGCCGGAGCCCCTTTGCGGAGGCTCAATATGAGCTGGACCGATAACATCCTGCACTCCTTAGTTAACCCTGATGTGGCTTACATCCTACTATCCTTGGGCATAATGGGCATAATAGCCGAATTCTACAACCCCGGCACTTTCATCCCAGGGATGACGGGAGTTATATGCCTAATCCTGGCCTTTGTGGCCTTGGGAAGCCTTCCTGTCAACTGGGGTGGGATTGCCCTGATAATCTTGGCCATAATCCTCTTCCTTCTGGACATTAAAGTCACAGGCTTTGCCTTAAGCGTAGGCGGTGCTATATCGTTTGTATTAGGCTCTCTTATGCTCTTCAGCCCTTGGCCAACGGTCTCACCGGCAATGCCTTCGGTCAGGGTATCCTGGTGGCTTGTGGTTATAATGACTGCAGCCTTCCTTGGCTTCTTCCTCTTTGCAGCCTCCGCTGTATGGAGGGCACAGCGAAGTAAGGCCCTTACCGGCCTGGACGTAGTCATAGGTGCAAAGGGTTGGGCTACCTCCGACCTTAACCCCTTGGGGACTGTTTTGGTCAAAAGCGAGGAATGGACAGCGGAAGCGGTAGAGCCTCCTATTATGAAAGGCGAAGCAATAGAGGTAGTGGGACGAGAGGGGATGAGGCTAAAAGTGAAGAAAGCCCACAGACCTTCCTCTCCTGAATCCTAAAGGGGAGCTGCGGCGAAGGAGCTTACATGGAAAACCTGACCCTTAAGGGACTCCTCCCCATCCTAAGGGAACACAAGGCTTACAAGTGGCTGGTGGAAAAACTCCGGGAGAAGAATGAGCATCCTCTACCTTTAGAATTAGCCGAGCCAGCCCGCCCTTTTGTATTTGCTGCCTTACTTAAGGACCTAAACCAACCCATAATCTTAGTCGTTTCCTCAGCGGAGAAGGCACGCCGCTACTACGAGGAACTCCGCAGCTGGACTGAAAACCCTGAAGACGTCTTGCTCTTCAAAGAGCCCGATGCCCTCCCTTACGAACGAGAACCATGGGGGAAAGAAACCATCGCCCAGAGGATTGAAGTCCTATTTAGGCTTGCCCTTTACCTCACCCCTTACCATAACTCATTGTCCTTCAGCCCACCCCTCGTCATAGCCTCTGTCCGTTCTATGCTTTACAAGACCACTCCCCTAAAAGAATTCCTGGCAAGGACCAAGATGATAAAAACAGGCCAGCAATATCCTTTCCAAAAATTCCTCCGCTTTTTGGATGAACTCGGTTACCGCTATGAGTTAGTAGTTGATGAGCCCGGAACCTTCAGCTACAGAGGTGGAATCCTTGACCTATATCCGCCTTCGTCTCGGCTGCCAGTCCGTATAGAGTTCTTCGGGGATGAGATTGAGACAATGCGCCTTTTTGACCCCGGAACCCAGCGCTCTTTGGGCCAGATAAAAAGCTTTGCCCTTACCCCTGCTTCCGAAGCTTTGCCCAGCTTTGGGCCTGAGGCCTTCAAAATTTTCTCCTCCTTTGACCTTTCACCCTGCCATCCTTTGGCTCAGAACCGCTTCCGCGATGACTTGGAGAACCTCCGCCAAGGCAAACTCTTCCGAGGGATTGAATTCTACATTCCCCACTTATATCCATCGCCTGGCTCTTTCCTGGACTTCTTGCCCGAAGAAGCCTTGATGATAACTGAGGACCTTTCCGAACTGGAAGCCGCTATCCAAAACCTTGTCCTTCAAGCCGCCGAAGTGGAGAAAGAGCTGACAAGGACTGGGGAAATCCCTCCCAACCTCCCCTCACCTTACTTTCCTGGTGAAACTTTGCTGGGAAGAATCAAGAAGCGAGCTAACCTCACAATAACCCCAACCGGAGAGGAAACCCCTATCGCCCAAGCCTTCCTTTACGCTCCTCTCTACGCCGGGCAAATGGAGAGGCTCTTGGAAGAAAGCCTGGCTATGAAGAGGACGGGAAGCCGAGTAGTCATTGTTACACGCCAGGCCAACCGCTTAGCGGACATGTTAGCGGAAAAGGGGGTTCCGGCTGAGCCTACTACGTGCATAGAAAACCCCCCGCCCCCTTCAAGCTTAACCTTGGTAAGAGGAATACTCTCGGAAGGATGGATGCTTCAATCCGATGGAACCCACACCGTCCTTCTGACCGACGCTGAAATTTTCGGGTGGACGAGGCCAGCCCCAAGGCGCCCGATAAAAGTCCACCGCCCTGCCCCCGAAACACTATTTGGCGATATAAAGCCGGGGGATTACGTTGTGCACATTGACCACGGTATAGGCATCTTCCGAGGGCTAACCCACCTCACGCTCCACGGGGTTGAGCGAGAATACCTGGAAGTAGAATATGCGGCCGGAGACAAGCTCTATGTACCAGTCCACCAAGCTGATAAGCTCAGCCGCTATGTTAGCATAAGCGATGAACCCCCCATATTGCACCGCCTCGGCACTGCCGATTGGGAGTATGCTAAAGCAAGAGCACAAAGGGCTGTAAGCGAAATGGCCAAGGAACTCCTCCAACTCTACACCGCAAGGGAGGTAGTCACTGGCCACGCTTTCTCCCCCGATACCCCATGGCAAACTGAACTTGAAGCCTCCTTCCCCTACGAGGAAACCCCTGACCAGCTCAGAGCAATAGAAGAAGTGAAGCGGGATATGGAGCAGCCTCGCCCTATGGATAGGCTTATTTGCGGGGATGCGGGTTATGGCAAGACCGAGGTAGCCTTGCGGGCCGCATTCAAAGCCGTAATGGACGGGAAACAAGTCGCAGTCTTAGTCCCCACAACGGTCCTGGCTCAGCAGCATTACGAAACTTTCAAAGAACGCCTCAAGCCTTTTCCTGTAACGGTGGAAATGCTCTCCCGGCTCCGTTCCCCATCCGAGCAAAGAGAAATCTTGGAAAAGCTCAAAAGCGGAGCTATTGATATAATCATCGGAACCCACAGGCTGCTTCAGAAAGACGTGGTCTTCAAAGACTTAGGCTTGGTCATCATAGACGAAGAACAACGCTTTGGGGTAATCCACAAAGAGCACTTCAAAAAACTCCGAACCCAGGTTGATGTCCTTACCCTCACTGCTACCCCCATACCCCGAACCCTCTACATGTCCCTGGCCGGGATAAGGGACATGAGCACTATAGAGACCCCGCCTGAGGAAAGGCTACCGGTAAAAGTCTACGTCGGCCCGTACGATGAAGCGCTGGTACGCCAGGCAATCCTGAGGGAGCTGAACCGTGGTGGGCAAGTCTTCTTCGTCCACAACCGAGTTCAAGACATCCGAGAAGTGGCAGCAAAGGTGAAGAAGCTTGTGCCCAATGCTAAAGTAGAGATAGCCCATGGACAACTCCCCGAAGAGAAGCTGGCCAGGGTAATGCTGGACTTCGCCTCCGGAAAAATCAACATCCTGGTTTGCACATCAATCATAGAGAGCGGGTTGGATATCCCCAACGCCAATACCATCATCGTGAACAAAGCCGATACATTCGGCCTTTCCCAGCTTTACCAACTGAGAGGGAGAGTGGGTAGGGGCTCAGTTAGGGCTTATGCTTACTTTCTCTACGACCCCACTGAACCGCTCACGGAGAGCGCAAGACGGCGATTGGAAGCGATAATGGAGGCGGGGGAACTGGGAGCTGGACTGCGCATTGCTCTGAAAGACCTGGAGATAAGGGGAGCAGGTGAAATCCTCGGCCCACGCCAGCATGGCCATATAGCGGCCATAGGCTTTGACCTATACTGCCGCCTCCTGGCTAAGGCAGTTCAAGAACTTAGGGAAGGAGAAGAAGCAGCCAGAGCATCCGTCATTTCCCTTCCTGACCTCAACATTGACTTGCCTTTACCTTCTTTCATCCCTGAAAGCTACGTTCCCGACCCATTCTTAAGGCTTCAGCTTTACCGCCGGATGGCCCAGCTCCAAACTTTAGAGCAGATTGAAGAAATGCGAGCTGAGCTAGAGGACCGCTTTGGTCCTCTGCCAGTAGCCGTCCGCTACCTACTTTACCAGCTCAAAGTGAAAGTTTTAGCCCTGAGGGCTGGGGTCAAATCCATTGGGGTGGAAGAGGGCCAAATAGCAGTAAGGCTTAATGGAGCAATCAATGAAGCCGAGCTGCGCAAGTGCCTTGGAGATTTGGTTTCCCGTGGGCCTGGTCACCTCTTCCCACCGGTTAGGATTGGGCGCAAGGCCCTCTGGCTGCCTATGGGGAAGAGGGAAGAATGGCAGAAACTTCTGGAAAAGACCTTAGAAAGGCTCGCGAAGTACGCTAAGCCATGACGTCATTGCAAGCGAAGCGAAGTAACCCTGAAAGGTACAATGTCATTGCGAGCCCCGAAGGGGCGAAGCAATCCCCCACCCCCAATGGTTGGATATTGCTTCGGGCACTTCGTGCCCTCGCAAAGACAAGTTAAAATCGCCAACAGGGGATGGGAAAATGAAGGGTCTGAGAATCAAAGAAAAAACCTTGGAAGGTCTCTTCGCCCTTTGCGCTTCCCTCTCAATCTTTACCACCATTGGAGTCATAGCCGTCCTCCTGTTTGAAAGCATGGCCTTCTTCCGAGAAGTACCGATTTCCCGCTTCCTGACAGAGACTCAGTGGACCCCGCTTTTCGCCGAGAAGCACTTCGGGATAATGGTCTTAGTCAGTGCCACTTTCCTGACCACGGCCATAGCTATGGCCGTAGCTTTGCCCCTTGGCCTCATGACTGCGGTCTACATGAGCGAATATGCCTCCGAAAGAGCCCGCCGTATCCTCAAACCCTCAATTGAAGTGCTTGCTGGAATCCCTACCGTGGTCTATGGCTACTTTGCCCTCCTCTTTGTCACCCCGCTCCTAAAGAAAGTAATCCCCTCAATCTCCGGCTTCAACGCCTTGAGTGCAGGCATTGTCATGGGGATAATGATTATACCCACTGTCGCCTCCTTGAGCGAGGACGCCCTCTACGCAGTCCCCCGCTCCCTACGTGAAGGAGCTTATGCCCTCGGAGCCTCTACCAGGCAAGTTGTAACCGGAGTAGTAATTCCGGCAGCCTCTTCAGGAATACTGGCCTCTTTCATCCTTGGCGTTTCCAGGGCTTTAGGTGAAACAATGATAGTAGCCATAGCTGCGGGCCAAACCCCAAGGCTAACCCTCAACCCCCTCGTTCCTGTAGAAACCATGACCGCTTATATCGTCCAAGTCAGCCTGGGAGACGTCCCCACTGGCTCGCTGGAGTTCCGGACCATCTTCGCCGTGGGGCTGACCCTGTTCCTCATGAACCTGGCCTTTAACCTATTGAGCTATCACCTTGCTCGCCGTCAAAGGAGGTTCAGGCTATGAAAGGCAAATGGCTTGACGAAACCTTCAAAGCTTTCGCTTTCTTCTCCACCTTGGTAGGCATACTTGTCCTATGCCTTCTCCTTGCCGATGTCCTCAAGGATGGGCTACCTCGCTTGAACTGGAAATTCATAACCGGCTTCCCCTCTCGCCGAGCTGAGGAAGCGGGAATACTTCCGGCCCTTGTCGGCTCGGCAATGCTTTTGGTCCTGACGGCGCTATTCGCCTTTCCCGTAGGGGTAGCAGCAGGAATATACCTGGAAGAATATGCCCCCGATAACCCATTCACCCGTTTCATTGAGCTGAACATAGCGAACCTGGCTGGCGTTCCATCCATAATCTATGGCCTTTTAGGGCTGGAAATTTTCGTCAGGGCCATGCGTGGGATAACCGGCGGAAGGAGCATCCTCTCCGGGGCTCTGACTATGTCCCTCTTAGTCCTGCCGATTATAATCGTCTCTTCAAGGGAGGCTATACGCGCCGTCCCCAAGAGCCTAAGGGAAGCAGGCTATGCCTTGGGGGCAACAAAATGGCAAGTGGTAAGAGACCAGGTCCTTCCGGTAGCGATGCCTGGAATCCTTACCGGGACAATCCTGGCCCTCTCCAGGGCTATAGGAGAGACCGCCCCCCTCATAACCATCGGAGCATTGACCTACATAGCCTTCCTTCCGCCATTATCCCTCAAAGCCCTCCACAGCCCCTTCACCGTCCTACCAGTCCAAATTTTCAACTGGACATCAAGGCCTCAGGAGGCCTTTCATGCCAACGCTGCCGCGGCCATAATCGTCCTCCTCTTCGTGCTTTTATCCATGAACGCCACCGCAATTTACCTGCGGAACCGGTTCCAACAAAGGCTTGAATAGGAGGTAGAGATGTTTCGGACTCCGCCCTTGCCCGTTTTTGACCCTCAAGGACACGATGAGCCTATCATAAAAGTCCAAAACTTAAGCGTGTGGTATGGAGAAAGGCAAATATTGGGGGATATAAACTTGGACATACCCCGAAACCGCATTACAGCCATAATAGGGCCATCGGGCTGCGGGAAGAGCACGTTAATTCGCTGCCTGAACCGAATGAACGACCTTATTCCAGAAGCGAGAATTGAAGGGCAAGTCCTCTTTAACGGCCAGAACATATACGCACCCGATGTAGACGTGACTGAACTTCGCCGGCGCATAGGCATGGTTTTCCAAAAGCCCAACCCCTTCCCGAAAAGCATCTATGAAAACATAGCTTGGGGTTTGCGCATCCGGGGGTTCAAAGGCAACTTGGACGAGGTTGTAGAAAGGTCTTTGAAGCAAGCTGCCCTCTGGGATGAGGTTAAGGACAAACTCCACAGCAGTGCCTTGAACTTATCCGGAGGTCAGCAGCAAAGGCTTTGCATAGCCAGAGCATTAGCAGTAGGCTCCGAAGTGCTCCTCCTGGACGAGCCGGCCTCAGCCTTGGATCCAATCGCTACTTTGAAGATAGAAGAGCTTTTGAGAGAGCTTTCCGCAAACTACACCATCGTTATAGTGACCCACAACATACAGCAGGCAGCCAGAATATCCCATTACACTGCCGTCATAATGTGGGACGAGAACAGAATTGGCCGTTTGGTGGAATACGGCCTTACGAGGGACGTTTTCACAAACCCCAAAGACAAACGCACCGAAGAATACATCACCGGCCGCTTCGGATAATTTAACTGGAGGGAGGAAAAATGCCAAGAGAATTGCTGGACAGTGAAATAGAGCGCTTGCAAAATGAGGTTCTAAGCCTGGGAGAGATGGTGGAAAAAAGCATTCTGGAAGCGGTAAACAGCCTCAAAACCCGAGATTTTGAAGCTTCCCGCCGAGTAATAAGCCAAGACCGATCTATAAACGAGAAACGCTTTGCCATAGAAGCTGATACTTTAGTGCTCATCGCTACCCAGCAACCAATGGCAAGCGACCTGCGCCTACTGGCATCCATCCTGGAAATCATATCGGAACTGGAGCGCATAGCTGATTACGCCAAAGGCATTGCCAAAATCAACCTATTAATTGGCGAAAAGCCCCTCATAAAACCTTTGATTGACATACCACGCATGGCCCAAAAAGCAGCAGACATGCTCCACCGAGCCCTGGAAGCTTTTGTCCGCAAAGACGTAGAAACGGCCAAAGCCATCCCGAAAGAGGACGATGAAATGGATGCCCTCTACGACCAAGTTTACCGCGAGCTCATGACCTACGTTATCGCTAACCCTGCTAACATTGAACAAGCCAATTACCTCCTCTGGGCCGCCCACAACCTGGAAAGGACAGCCGACAGAGTCACTAACATATGTGAAAGAGTGATTTTCACTGTAACTGGCGAAATGCAGGAGCTTGATTTAAGCGAGGACATAAGGGAGCGCTGGGCTCGCAAAGCTGAGGAAAAGCGATGAACGAAGGCCTCGGATTAGTCTACGAGCGCTTCGTCCTGAACGATTACCTCTTATCCTTGCTCCAACGCTACCCAATTTACACCGTGCTGGAAGCTCCCGCCTACGGGATGGCAGGCATAACAGGGATAAATAGCTTGGAATTAGCCCGGGCCGGGTGCTCTGTTACCGTTGTTGACGAGGACGAGGAACGCATCCGGGAAGCCAGGGAGATTTGGAGCAAGCTCAACCTTCAAGCTCATTGGGTATGCTGTCCAGGCATGAAGGTTCTGCCTTTCCCGGACAAAACCTTTGACTTAGCCTGGGAATGGGCTGGCCTCTGGTACCTTGAAGACGCCGAAAGCCTCCTGCGGGAGTTAGCCAGGGTCTCACGCCAGCTACTTTTCTTGGCCATGCCCAACCCCCTTCAGCCTGGTTACATCCTTAGGAAACTTTTCCTTGAGCCGGAATTCTTCAGAAAAGTTGACGAGAGCTGGGTTAACATGAAGAGGATAAAGGAGGTGGTGGAAAGCGAAGGCTTCAGGCCGGTAGAGGAGGGCTTCCTGGATACCCCCCCTTGGCCCGATACTGTAATGCCGGCGGCGAAACTTCTGGAAAAATTGGGGATAAAATCCCGAAGGCTCAGGGAGCGCTTTTCTGGTGCCGCATGGAATTGGAACATTGTTGATTACTACGCTGGTAGGGAGCCAAACCTGCGGGAAAAGGTTATGCGTTACGCTTTTCTGGAGAAAACTCTGCCTCGCTTCTTAAAAGCCTTCTGGGCTCACCACCGCTTTGCCCTTTTCATGCGCTGAAGGCCCCTTTTCAGGCCAATTGGAAATAGCCCTCCTTGGGCACTTCGTGCTACCCCTTGGCTACGCCGCGCCACGCGCCGATTGCTTCGCTACCGCTCGCCTTGGCGC
>CAYOIS010000050.1:0-11951 GCA_964404055.1 uncultured Anaerolineae bacterium
CTCATATCCCAAGTATCACCACTGTGCTTACTTGCATTAGGTCACCCCAAGCCTGGGCAAGACCACGCTTAGGGTTACCTGGAACTTGCCTCTTACCAGCTTCCCCTCTGAGCTGCCAAAAGATTTCGGCTACTTTCATAAGGCCAGCCGCCGCGATGGGGTTACCTACACCCAGTAGCCCACCTGATGGACTGCTGGGAAGCCAATCAGGCTCGCTTTCCTTATCCCGGTCAAAGCGCCCCCTGGCCGCATCTTCAGGAGCTTTACCCCTATCGGCCAGAAGTAGTCCCTCCAAGTGGTGGAGTTCCTTGTAATCAAAGGGGTCATAGGGCTCCACTATGTGGATTTCTTTCCGTGGTTCCTTTATCCCAGCCATCTTGTAGGCCATCCTGGCCGCTTCCTCAACGTAAACGGGGTAAGAAAGGTCGCGGTTGGTCCAGTAAGTGGTATCAAGGCACCAGCCTACCCCTTCAATCCAGACCGGCTTATTGGTGATGCGGCGGGCTACATGCTCAGCAGCAAGGACAACAGCTACCGCACCATCGGAGATGGGGCTTACGTCCAGGCGCTGGACCGGCCAAGCCAAAACTTCAGAATTGAGCACATCTTGCACAGTTATGTTGGGGTCGCCCAGCAGGGCACAAGGATGGTCGGCAGCATTGCGCCGATTCTTGACGGTGATGTAGGCTATGTCTTCCTTCCTCAGTCCATAGCGGGTCATGTAGGCGTTCATCTCCAGGGCGAAAATCCAGAGGAGGTTGGGGCCCAAAGGCCTTTCTGTTGTGTGGTCAAAGATTGTGAGGAATGCACCCTGGGGGTGAGGCATGCACGAGGACATCTTTTCCTCGCAGACAACAAGGCAGGTGTCAAATACTCCCGAGGCCACGTGGTACCAGCCCTGGATTACGGCGAATACCCCAGTTCCTCCGCCGACGTAGCAGCGAATGTAGGGCTTACCCCACGCCCCAGCTCCGTCCGAAAGGTATTCAGATTTCATGTGGACGGCATCAAAAGCATCGGGAGCGGAGCCGAGGACTACGCAGTCAATGTCGTCCAGGGTCATTTCGCAGGATTCCAGGGCCATGGAGGCAGCTTCCCAGGCCAACTCTTTGGCCGTCTCCTGAGCCCTGCGGACAAACTTAGTCATGCCTGCTCCTACTATGGCTACCCTTGGCATCGTTGCCTCCTTAAATGAGTGTTTAGATGCTCAGTATTACTACAGCCCCGCTGGTAGTGGGGATTCCACGCCATCCGAAGGCCAAACCCACTTGAGCATCAGGGATTTGGCGTTTGCCAGCCTCTCCACGAAGCTGGAAGACCACTTCCATAACCCTGGCTAGGCCAGAAGCATCAAGCATGTGGCCCATCCCCAAATTCCCACCGGAAGGATTCACAGGGAATTCTCCTCCAAGGGAAGTATAGCCTTCTTCGGTCAGTATGCCGGCCTCCCCAGGGGCACAGAGCCCAAGGGCTTCCATGTGCTGCAGTTCTTTATAGGCAAAGGTGTCATCGATTTCGGCAAAATCAATATCGTGGCGGGGGTTACGGATGCCGGCCATCTCGTAGGCCATTTTGGCCGCTTTCGTAGCGTAATCGGCCCTGGCCCAGGAACGGGATTCCAACCAGAAGGTGTCGTTGGCCCAACCTATTCCCCGTATCCAGATGGGTTTATCCGAGAGAGCCCTTGCCACCTCCCCCGAGGCCAGCACCATGACTATAGCTCCATCGGCATGGCGGCTTATCTCCAAGGAGGTTAACGGCTCAGCGATTGGTTCAGAGGCAAGGATATCTTCAGGGGTGAGTTTGGCGGGATATGAAGCCAGAGGATTGAGTAAAGCGTTTTGGCGGTTCTTGGCCACTACCATAGCGCATTGCTTGTGGGTAGTCCCTGTCTCGGCCAAGTAGCGGCGCATTTCCATCCCCGCAACGGCGTAAGGATGAAAAGCTAAAGGCCTGTTGAATATGGGGTCAAGGGCGAAAGCTAAAAGGTGGGAGTGGTAGAGAATGTTGGAGGCTTTGGAGTGGGATTCTACTACCACGACATCAAACTGTCCGGTCTTTATCTGGAGGAAAGCAGCGGCTAGACCATGTATACCATCGCCGCAAACGGTGTGGACCGGCTTCAGGACTCCGCCCAATTGGTCAGGGACGTACTCGTCAAAGATGCTTGTGCCTTCATTGAAATCTTCGGAAACAGTCACAAAGCTTTGGACGTCTTTCCTGGGGTTTATGCCTGCTTCTTCGTAGGCTTTTGTAGCGGCTTCAAACATAAGCTCTTTGTAAGAGACTTCGGGGGTCAAAGGGCGGAACCCGGCGTAGCCTACTCCTATGATGGCTACCTCTTTGCTCATGGCTCTTCTCCTTGTTGAGGTTTTGGCTTACAAAGCCGCTTTCCTATTTTAACCAATTCCCCCAAAAAGGCAAAAACGAAAAGCCCTTGCGTCAAGAGAGCGTTACCAAGTGTGGGCTTGGGTGATGTGCCCCTAAATAAAAACAAGGGATGAGCTCCTAACTCTTACCAACCTGCCACCGAGTGGGACTCAAGACGTTGGCGGACCCTCAGCAAACGAGGGTGGGAAAATGAGGACACGCACATTTTTGGATACACTCCAGACAAAGCTTGTTTTGCTCGGCTTAGAGTTAGGTGATAAAATAATTTGGAATTTCAACAAGGGGCACCTAAGGCATGGGGCTTTATTTGCTTCTTTTAGCTTTATACTGCTTGGCCGTCATTGGCCTATTGTACCTCAAGCGTTCAGCCATAAAGGTGGGGTTTAAAACTTTAGCCTTTGCCTTGTTTTGCGCAGCAGCCAACCAATTCCCCCTACTGGCTCCTTTCCTCGCCCCTTTGATTATCCTCTTAGCAGCTATTGATGGAGCTTGGCCGGGTGCGCTTGTGGCTTTGGCCGGCGGAGTAACAGGAGCAGCGACAGGCAAGCTCCCTTGGCTCTCGGCAGCGGGGGAGGTCCTTTTCGGCTCGCTCTTGGGCTTCCTTTTGACCCTTGATTATTCCGATCCCCTCCCACGCCGTTTGCGGGAGCCGGAAGTGGCATCAGTTCTGGCTTCTTTGATAGCATGGCCTACGCCATTGTCCTTCGCCGTGGCCGCGGTGCCGGAATTGTCCCTGAAAGGCAACCTCCTCTCTTTGGGTAAATTTTTCTTGCCCTTGCCAGTAATCTTCCTTGGAGCCCTACTTTTCCGCCTTTCCCCTCTTTACAAGCCACCTCCAATCCGCTCCGGCAACCCCTCCCCTATGGCTAAAAGCACGGCCATGGCTTTCGTATCCTGGTTCCTCGCCCTTTACCTCCTCATTTTCCTCGCTTCAATAGCTATCCTTACCTTCGTAAGGACAAAAAGCGAGCTTGAAACTGCTTACGAGGGACTCAAGCAAACGCTTTCTTCCGTAAATCTTTCAATTCAAGAGGCAGGAAAGCTTGCTGATTACATTTTGTCTTTGCCTGCGGGGGAGCGTAATGAGGCTGTTGCTTCCCTTTGCCCTTCCTCCTGCTCAATAGTGCGGCCAGGAGGGCCATTAGAAGCCCTTCCCCCTGAGGAGAGGGAAGCTTTAGACCACTCTTGGCCCCTATCAAGGCCCTATTATTTCCAGGACAATTGGTTCTTCGCCGTGATCCGAACCCAAGGACCTGAGAAGCTATTAGTGCGGGTGGCGATAGATAAGCCAAACATTTGCTTTTTGGGAAAGGAGCCTAACCTATTCCTTTGCCCGGCCGGCGTATCAGAAGATTTAGGGGACAAAATTGTCCTGAAAGGAGAGAATGCTCTGGCTTTCGTCCCTGTAGGCGAAGTGGTCAGTAGAATTAACAAGTTCATAGCCCTTTTTGCTATAGTCCAACTTTTCATCTTGCTTCCCCTTATCGCTGTAGCCTCAATGCTTACCTCCAGGCTGACTCGGCCTTTGGAAGAGCTTTCACGTCGGGCTGTGCGTTTAGCCGGTGGCAACCTGGACGAGAATTTGTCCTTAGCGAGGGACGATGAAATTGGAAAGTTAGCCAGGGCTCTGGAAAAGATGCGCCAGTACCTTAGGCAGAGGGTGGATGAATCATACGCACTACTTAGGATAAGCCAGAGGGCTCTTTCGGAGCCGGAGTTGGAAAGGGGGATGGAGATACTTCTATCGGGCTTGCGGGATTTGACCAAGGCGGCAGGGGCTGCTTTTGTGATTTTAGACAAAAACGGGCTTGTGTCTGGTTATATAGCCTTAGGCAGGATATGGCAAGAGACGAAAGGTAAACCTCCAAGTGCATGCTCCAGGCTCTTAGCCATCCAAGGTGAACCGGTAGTCATCCCATTCGCCCGCGAAGCCCCAATCATCCTCAGGGAGGCCCTGCAGGAAATTGGAGCAAGATCGGCTATAGGCATACCACTACAAAACGGCCTCCTATGGTTCACCTTCCCCCACCCCTTGCAAGTCTCCTCATCGGAACTTAGCCTCATAAATGCTATAGCCGGCCAGCTTGACGTCATGGCCGAAAACTTGAAGCTCCTTAGGGGTTTGGAGAAGCAGAAAGCTTATTTGGAGACTATCCTCAGAAGCACCCTTGACCCGATTTTGGTTGTGGACGAGTTAGGCAGGCTTGTAACCCTGAACCCAGCTGCTGAAGAAGCTTTGGGGCTAAAAGGTGCAAGCTCACTGGGACTGCCCCTGATTGAAAAATTGAGGGAGCAACCTTGGAAAGAGTTCATGGAGCAACTCAAAGGGGCCAAGGTACCATTCCAAGCTGAAATTCCTTCCTCTCAAGGGGTTACTTTTCATGCCAAAGCTTATCCCTTGCTGGTGGATGGAAACTTCCGAGGTTGGGTTATTGCCCTTAGGGATATAACCCCGCTTAAAGAGGCTGAGCGTTCCCGAACGGAAGCTTTAGAAATTGCCTTCCACGACCTTTATACTCCGCTCACCTTAATTCGGGACTACGCCAAAACTTTGGGAGAGCTTGGAGGGCTGAATGAGAAGCAGAAGGAGGTGGTTGAAAAGCTGGTGAGGAACGCAGAACACTCAAGCCGGCTGGTAAGGAATTTCTTGGACATAAGCCGCATGGAAGCGGGGAGGATGAGGTTTGCTCCTTGTTGGCTTGGCCCCTTGGTAGAGGAAGCCTTAGCTGAAGTAGCCGAGAGAGCTGAGGAAAAAGGTTTATCTTTGGAAGTGCACTTAGAAGAAGCCTATCCCTTTGTAGGAGACCGAGAATTTGTCAAGCGCGCTATAGTAAACCTTTTGGACAATGCCATAAAATATACGCCGGCGCCGGGGAAAGTCACAGTTTCAGTGGACGACGCTGGCCGTTTTTGGGTCCTCCGGGTCCAAGACACAGGAATCGGAATCCCTTACTCGGAGCAACCGCGGATATTTGAGAAGTTTTACCGCGGGAAAGAGGCACAATCTTTAGGGATAAGGGGTAGCGGACTTGGTTTAGCTTTGGTAAAAACTGTAGCTGAGAAACATAGAGGGAAGGTTTGGGTTGAAAGCGTACCCGGTAAAGGCAGCGCCTTCTTCTTAGCCATTCCTAAAGCTCAAAGGATGGAACCTTTGGAGGGAAGATGAGCTTAGAGATTGGTATAGTAGGCCTCCCAAATGCAGGCAAGTCCACGCTCTTTAATGCCCTTACCAAAGCCAACGCAGCTGTAGCTAAATATCCTTTCACCACGATTGAACCTAACGTTGGGGTGGCCGCCGTCCCCGACGATAGGCTCTTGGCTGTGGCTGGGGTTGTGAAGCCGGAGATAATTACTCCTGCGACGATAAAGTTTGTGGACATAGCCGGTTTAGTGAAAGGGGCGCATAAGGGGGAGGGGCTTGGCAACCGCTTCCTGGGCCACATTCGTAATGTAGACGCCATCGCTATGGTAGTCCGATGCTTCCAAGCCCCCGATGTTCCTCACCCCTTTCCGGAGATTAACCCCATCGTAGACATAGAAGTTCTGGATACAGAGATGGCCCTCGCTGATTTAGAGACCGTTGAGAACCGCTTGGCGAAGGTCAAAAGCGCAGCCAAGGCTCACCCGAAGGAGTTTAAGGAAACCCTTGAGCTTTTAGAGAGCTTACATGAGCACTTAGCCCAGGGCAAAAGGGCAGTGAACTGGGATGGAGAAGAAGGGCAAGCTTTGGTGAGGGAGCTGAACCTATTAACGGGCAAAGCTCGGATATTTGTGGCCAACGTTTCGGAAGAAGACTTGCCAGAAGGTGGAGAGCTGGCTCGCAGTGTGCAAAAGAAGGCGTTAGAAGAAGGGACAGAAGCCGTGATTCTCTGCGCTCCCTTGGAAGAGGAATTAGCTCGCTGGCCAGAAGAGGAAGCTAAAGCTTACCTTAAGGAACTCGGGCTTGAGGAGCCAGGCTTAGTGAGGTTAATCAGAGCTGGATACAAGCTCCTTGGGCTTATAACTTTCTTCACTGCCACAGGACAGAGGGAAGTGAGGGCTTGGCCGGTTCGCTACGGAACCACTGCCTGGGAAGCGGCAGGCAAAATCCACTCAGACATGCAAAGGGGGTTCATCCGAGCAGAGGTAATAAACTGGAAGGAATTTGTGGAAGCCGGCTCTTGGGCCGAGGCTCGCAACCGAGGCCTCGTTCGCATTGAAGGCCGGGACTACGTCATCCAAGACGGAGATGTAATCCACATACGATTCTCACCATAAATCCTAAGGCCGCTCCTGAGCATAGCTTTTACTTCAACAGCCTGTGCAGGGGAGTTGCTGGGGTTTCCCACCTTCGTTGGCTAAAGGTTTGCCAACGTTATGGCCAGCGAGCGGAGCGAAGCAATCTCCAACTGCTGCAGGAATATTGTTTCGGGCAGGTTGCTATGTCATCCGACTTAATTTTCTTAAGTCCATCAAGAGTGGTAAGCGGCTTGCCCCTAATTTTGGTTCTGTGGGGAACACCTCCAAACCCCCGCCAGGGCGGCGAAAACCTCCTGGCCCCTCTAAGTTTCTCCACATCGTTAGCTGAGAGCCACACGCTGGCGTTCCGGGTCGCGCTCGTGGCGAGATTGCCCCCTTAACTGAGCTCTTCCACTACTATCTTGCCTTCTTGGACAAAAGCTACTTCTGGCTTTAAAGGGCCCCCCCTCGCCCCCTCTGGGGGACGAGCAATGTAAGGGCCAATTTTTATCAGGGAAGGTTCCATGCGAAGGGCATAAATCCGGCGGGAATGGTCATCAGGAGCACCGGCAAAAACAATCCCTTTAAGGCTACCCCATACCATTATGTCCCCGCCAGCTATCACTTCCCCACCCGGATTTACATCCCCAATGATTACGATCGACCCTTCATAGCTTACCTTCTGGCCTGAGCGAATGGGCCCTCGCTTCACTAAGGCGAAATCGGGTTTTACCCCATAGCTCCTCTCTGACTTCAACCCTAAGGCGTAAGCGGCTTTCCGTACACTTTCCGCATCGCTTACGATTTTCTCAACTGAAAGGCCGTGGCTTTTGAGTATTTCCAACACTTTACCCAGCTCATCAACCCCCAGCGCTGGCATTTTCATTTCCAGGATTATTTTGTTCCCTTCCAATAGGGGAACCGAGGAGTTGAGGATTGCTTCCAGCTCTTGCAAAGCGATATCAGCCCTTTCGCCCCTAAGGATTATGGCAATTCCCTCCGGTGTCCCCTTTATCGCTACAGCCCCCATGGCTATCTTTCCCAATCTATGCGGTCAAAATAATAGCGGATTATCTTAGCTGCTACGGGCACAGCTGCTTCAGAACCTTCCCCCCCACCCTGTAGAAATACTACCAGAGCTATTTTCGGGTTATCGTATGGGGCAAAGGCTGCGAACCAAGCATGGGTTGGGAGGTTGCCTTTAACATCCCTTGGCCCATAAAATTCGGCGGTTCCGGTTTTCCCGGCTACCGGGATGTCCGGCCAATTGGTGCGCCAAGCCGTCCCCCTGGTAACGGCCTCCCTCAAGCCTTTTCTCACTAAAGCAATGTTTTTCTCCGAAGCAGGAATAGTGCGAATTATCTCTGGCTTAAATTCTTTGACTACATTGCCTTTGTAATCCACCATTTTGTAAACCAGCTGAGGCCTATAAAGGGTGCCGCCGTTAGCAATGGCCGCAGTAGCGTTCAAAAGTTGAAGAGGGGTTGCCAGAAAGAAACCCTGACCAATCGCCAAGTTGTAAGTATCGCCTAAAACCCAGGTTTCCCCATAGTTCAAGCGTTTCCAATCGGCTGAAGGGACCAACCCCTTGCTCTCGCTTGGGAGGTCAATCCCAGTTTTTTCCCCGAAACCGAAGAGCCTTGCCCAGTAAGTGAGTTTATCCAATCCAAGCCCTCGGAATTCCTTGTACCCCCCAGCCACTTTGTAGAAGAAGATATCGCACGAATAAGCAAGGGCATCTATCACGTTTATAGGTCCGTGTCCCTTCTCATACTTGTGTATCCAGCAGTAAAAAGGTTGGGCTAAGTTTGGGTCATCGGGGAAGTACTGATGGGGAACCCAAAGGATGCCCTCGCAATTAAGGTAGGTTCTCTCGCTTATAATGCCTTCCTCTAAAGCTGCTATTGCCGGGACAATTTTGAACGTTGAGCCAACAGGGTAAGTGCCCATTATGGCATGATTTACTAAGGGGTGATTGGGGTCCTCCTCAAGTCGGCGGTAATCCTCATAGCTTATCCCGCGGGCAAAGAGGTTGTTGTCATAAGAAGGTAAACTTACCATAGCTAAAATTTGGCCATTCCTTGGGTCCATGACAATGGCTACCCCTACCGGCGAGTGGGCTCTCTTCATGCCTTCTGCCAAAGCCTCTTCAACGGCTGCCTGAAGGTCAAAATCTATGGTGAGGTAAAGGCTATAGCCAGGGGTTGGAGGTATTTCTTGGCCTACTGTGCGGATTTCTCGGCCCGATGCATCCACCTCTACCAGCTTCTGCCCTTTCCTCCCTTTTAGATAATCTTCGTAAACGAATTCAACACCTGTTATGCCAATTTTATCGCGGCTTGGATCGTACCCCTTAGCCTTGTATTCCTGCTCCCACTCCTTCGGAATCGGGGCTGTATACCCCACGATGTGGGAAAATAGGGTGCTGCTTATGTATTCCCTAATCGGCTCAATTTTCACCTGGACTCCGGGGAAGCTTAAGTGCTCCTGCTGTAGGAAGAAAGCTGTTTCTCTATCCACGTTCCTTTTTACCACAATTGGCTTATAAGGGTTCTTCATACCTTCTTTGACTAAAGATTCAAGGTCAGGTGAGGAGCTGGCGGGGGAAGCAAGGCTGGCACTTTTCCCTAAAGGGAAGAGGAGTTCGGAAAGTTTAGATAATACTTGGCGCCGCTCTCTTTCTTCTTCCGGAAGGTCTGCTGGGACCACTAACACGGTATAGCTCGGGGTATTTTTCACCAAAGGCCGTCCCCAGCGATCGTAAATTATCCCACGCAAGGCATCGGTTTGGACCAAGCGGAGGCGGTTTTTCTCGGCCAGGAGCTTGTAGTAATCGCCCCGGAGAATCTGCAAGTGCCAAAGGCGAAGCCCAAGCACAAGGAAAATCAGGATAGCAATTATTTGCAAAGCTAAAATGCGACCTTCGCCCCTTTTCATACCTCTCCTTGCTTATACAGCCTGCTTAGGAGCAAGCAAGCTGGGACTGCAACCACCGCATTCAAAAGCGCTGACGGTAAAGTTATTAGAGCGATGCTTTCGGCTTTGATGAAATTATATCCGATGAAGCTCAAGATTGCTACCTTGAGCAAGTCATATAAGATAAAGAGCAAAAGAGCTATTGGGAAGGAAATGAAAGGGTTGGAAGGGGAAACATGCTCGTATATAAAGGATGCGATGAAAGCTACCGCTGGCAGGGAAATAGTAAAAGGCCCCAGAGGTCCACCGGAAACTAAATCCATAAAAAGGCCAGCGCTAAAGGCCCAAGCTAGTGCGGCATTCCCCCCCTTGTTAAAGCTCCAAAAAAGTATCAGGATGAAGACAAAATCCAACCTGGCGAGGCCAAATCTTAGCTTGGACAGGGCGGCCTCCTGGGCAAGAACAAAAGCTAAAAGAAGGGCAAGGTCTGAGTAGAAATTAATGGCTAACCTCCTTAAGTACTAAGACCAACTCCAGCCGGTCAAAGTCAACGGAGGGCTTTAGGCGAACTTCCTGGAAAGGCTCGTAATCCTTCTTTTCAATCTCAATTACTTGGCCTATTACTAAGCCCTTGGGCAAAGTCCCACCTAAGCCCGAAGTGAGAGCTACTTCTCCAACCGAGACCTGTGCTTCTAAGGGTATGTAGCGCATTACGAGAGACCCATCTGGTGTTCCCTCCACCAGCCCAGTAGCTTGACTCCCCTGCAGGTAAGCGCTTACAGAACTGGAGGGGTCAGTGATAAGCAAGACCTTTGAAGTGTTCTTGTAGACCTTAACTACCCTTCCCACAAGCCCTCTTTCTGTGACAACCGCCATTCCGGGAGCAATTCCATCCTTTTGTCCAGCGTTTATCAAGATAAACCGCGTGAAACCGGAGGGGTCAAATCCAATAACCCTGGCTGTAACCCTGGCCGTTGTGTAATCAAAGATGGGGTTTTCCTGGGTGAAATGGAGCAGTTCTCTCAAGGCCCTGTTTTCGGCTTCCAACTCCCTTAACTGGATATTTTCAATGATAAGGCGCTCCAGCTCCTTTCGCAACCGCTCATTTTCCTCTCGGAGGTTCCTAAATTCGGCCAAAGAACCTAAAACTTGACGGAAAGAGGAGGTGGCAAAAGAAAGGCAATATTGAATTGGGGAAACAATGGTTAGGATGAAGTTTTGGGCAGTGTTCAAAAGCCCCGCTTTATAGAGCATTGAGAGGAGGAAGCCTAAGGTTATGAGGAGCAAAAAGAAGCGCCAACTGGCTTTTTTAGCCCCTCCTGACCCCGGAAAGGATTTTATAGTAGACATCAAGGTACTCCAAGATTTTAGCGGCTCCTCTAACCACGCACGTTATAGGGTCATCAGCCACGTAGACTTTTATCTTGAGTTCTTCGCTCAGTCTTCGGTCAATGCCTTTCAAGAGAGCTCCTCCACCCACCAAGGCGATCCCCTTTTCCATAAGGTCAGCCACGAGCTCAGGGGGTGTATCGTCCAGGACGTCCTTGGCTGCATTAACTATGGCCGAAATGGAATTGGAGATTGCTTCCCTTATCTCTACGCTGGAGACTTCCACTTCATCCGGTAGGCCTGTGATGAGGTTACGCCCTCTAAGGACAAAGGTCTCTTCTTTGGTTAGTGGGTAAGCAGAGCCTATGGCTATTTTGGCTTGCTCGGCCATCCTTTCTCCTATGAGGAGGTTGTATTTCTGTTTGGCGTAGCGGATTATATCTTCATCCATCTCATCCCCGGCGATTCGGATAGAAGTGCTTTGGACTACTCCACCCAAGGAAAGGACGGCTATCTCCGTAGTTCCTCCGCCGATGTCAATGACCATGCTGCCTACGGAGTCGTTTATCGGGAGGTTAGCCCCTATGGCAGCAGCTATTGGTTCTTCTACCAGGTAGACTTCCCTAGCTCCTGCGCTCATAACAGCATCGTATACTGCTTTCTTCTCTACTTCAGTTACCCCGCTTGGTATACCTACGATGACTCTAGGCCTTGGGATGCGGAAGAGGAGTTTTTCGTGGACTTTGCGGATGAAGTGGTGAATCATGGCTTCGGTGACGTCAAAGTCTGATATTACCCCATCCCTTATCGGCCTTATGGCTGCTATGGTTCCGGGGGTTCGGCCCAGCATTTCTTTGGCTTCAGCGCCTATGGCTAAGATTTTGCCGGTTTCTTTCTCAAGGGCTACGATGGAGGGTTCGTTGATGAGGATACCTTTGCCTTTGACGGCTACAAGGGTTGTAGCTGTTCCAAGGTCAATGGCCATGTCAAAAGAGAAAAGGCCAAGGAACGCATTTATAGGGTTGAACACTTTCCCCGCTCCTTTCCCAAGTTTGGGGTTATTATACCATGAGGAAATGGTTGCTCAAAAATTCCCC
>CAYOIS010000051.1:0-11744 GCA_964404055.1 uncultured Anaerolineae bacterium
CGACCTTGAAAGCTTTCGCACCCTATTATATAATTGGGTGGACAAGGAGCGATGGAGAAACGGGTGGAAAGTTTCGCTCGGAAAATTCAGGAAAGCGTTGAGAAGGTCATCTTCGGCAAATCTTGGGAGGTCCGCCTTGTAATTTTGGCTCTCCTTTGCCAAGGCCATGTCCTCATAGAAGATGTCCCTGGCGTAGGCAAAACGATGCTGGCCAGGGCTATAGCCAAATCTATAGGGTGCCAATTCCGACGGATTCAGTTCACCCCAGATATGCTCCCCAGCGATATAACCGGGGTTACAGTTTACAATCAAAAGACAGGGGAATTTGAGTTCCGCCCCGGTCCTATCATGGCTAACATAATCCTGGCCGATGAGATAAACCGGGCTACCCCTAAAACCCAAGCCGCACTCCTGGAAGCTATGGAAGAACGCCAGATAACAGTAGATGGCGTAACTCACCCTTTACCCAACCCCTTTATGGTCTTGGCCACCCAAAACCCCATAGAATACGAGGGAACTTTCCCTCTCCCGGAAGCTCAGCTTGACCGCTTCATGATGCGGATAAGCCTCGGTTACCCGTCTTCTGATGAGGAAGTAAGAGTCCTTGAAGCCCAGCAATTCCGCCACCCTATTGAGCGAACGGAGCAAGTAGTGACCTTGGAGGAGCTTAGAGAGGCGCAAGAAGGGGTTAAGGGGGTGTACGTAAGCGATGAAATAAAGCGATACATAGTTGATTTAGTGGGGGCTACCCGCAAGCACCCCGATGTCTACCTCGGGGCAAGCCCAAGGGGAAGCCTCGCCCTCTACAAAGCAAGCCAAGCCTTGGCTGCAATCTCCGGCCGTGATTACGTAATACCCGATGACGTTAAAGCTCTGGCTATACCTATCCTGGCGCACCGCCTCATCTTGATGCCTTCTGCCAGGGTTAAGGAAGTAAAGCCAAGCCAAGTCATTGAAGAAATCCTTTATTACCTCCCCGCCCCGGGGGCAAAACCACTGTAGCACGGAGGTGAAAGTTGCCTAATCCAGACCTTATCCTGCTCCATCCCCCAAACATCTACGACTTTCGCTTCAGGACTATCCTCTATGGCCCCATAAGCGACTTAATCCCTTCAACTCCGGTCTTTGAGATGTACCCTATCGGCTTCACAACCATAGCCGAGTATCTGGAACGCCACGGCTTTAGGGTGAGGATAATAAACCTGGCCATGAGGATGCTATCTTCCAATCGCTTCGATCCCGAAAAACTCATCGCTTCCCTCAACCCCTTGGCCTTCGGGATAGATTTGCACTGGATGCCCCACTGCCATGGGGCTATAGAGATTGCCCGCATAATTAAGAAACATCACCCCCAAACCCCGGTAATCTTCGGCGGATTTTCTTCTACCTACTACCACCGGGAGCTCATTGAGCGACCCGAAGTGGATTTTGTCATACGGGGGGACTCCACCGAAGAGCCAATCCTCCTACTACTCAAGCTCCTAAGAGGGGATAAGGATGCCCCACCACTTGAGGCTATCCCTAACCTGACCTGGAAAGATGGGAGCGGTGAAATCCGCGTTAACCCATTGACTTGGAGTCCACCCGATTTGAACTACGTGCTTTTAGATTACAGCTATGTGGTGAAAGCAGTATTCCGCTACCGTGACCTGATTAGCTTCGTACCCTTCAAGGGTTGGCTTGGCTACCCAATAACGGCAGTTCTTACTTGCCGAGGCTGCACTTATTCCTGTCGGACCTGCGGGGGATCAGCTTACGCTTTCCGCAATATGCATGGTCGCCTTAAGCCCGCTTACAGGGATCCAGAGCTTTTGGCTAAAGATATCCGGGGAATTGCCCGCTTTTCCAAAGGGCCAATTTTCATCTTGGGCGACCTGCGCCAGGCCGGGATGGATTATGCCGAAAGGTTCTTCCAAGCCATCCGAGGATATACCGGGCCCGTAATCGTGGAGCTATTTGATGCCGCCGATAGGGAATTCCTTCGGGAGCTTGCCCGTGCTCTACCCAACTTTGTCCTGGAAATCTCTTTAGAAAGCCACAGCGACGAAGTCCGCCGAGCTTTCGGCCGGCCTTACACCACTGCCCAAGCTGAGGCCACAATGGAATATGCACTGGAAGCCGGATGCAAGCGATTGGACGTTTTCTTCATGATCGGCCTCCCGCGCCAGGACTTCCAATCGGTTATGGAAACGGTTGAATACGCAGGGAAGCTGATCCGGGAATTCAACCGAGGGAAAGAACCGCGCTTTTTCCCCTTCATTTCCCCTATGGCTCCTTTCCTTGACCCCGGAAGCGAGGCCTTTGAAAATCCCGAGCAGTTCGGTTACAAAGTTTTTTACCGTACCCTTGAAGAGCACCGCCGTGCCTTGGAGATGCCGAGCTGGAAGTATTTCCTGAGTTACGAAACCATTTGGATGAGCAGGGAGGAGATAGTGGAAAGCACTTACGAGGCAGGGCTGCGCCTGAACGAACTAAAGAAAGTCTATGGCTTGATTTCCCAGCGCAAGGCTGAGGACGTAGCTTGCCGAATCAAAAAGGCTCGCTCTCTCATCCGCCAAATTGATGAGCTTCTCACTATGTCAAGAAGCGACTTAAGGGAAAAATTCCTAAGCGCCCTTAAGCCACAAGTAGACAGTGCCAATACTTCCACAGTTTGCGACAAGGAGGAGCTGAACCTAAAGCTTGGACCTTTAAACCTCCGTTTCCTCAGAAGCGCCACCATCCTCCTTCGGGGGTCGGAATTATGAGCCCCTGTGTTAAGGCCCATGGATTGCGTCTTCCCCCAACTTTCGCTGCCTTCCGCTACCACAATTACCGGCTTTGGTTTGCGGGCCAAGGTTTTTCCCTCATGGGGACTTGGATGCAATCGGTTGCGCAAGGCTGGGTTGTATATCAGCTAACTGGTTCCCGCTTTGCCTTGGGTTTAATCTCTTTCATGGGGACTATACCCACCCTCTTCCTCATGCTTCCAGCCGGAGTCGTGGCCGATAGAATCCCGAAGCGCTATCTCCTCTTAGCTACTCAAGTGGCTTTGATGCTTTTCGCCTTAGTCCTTACCTTCCTTGCAGCTACTGGCGCTCTCAAATTCTGGCACATAGCTCTCATGGCTTTCCTTTCGGGCGTTGCTAACTCTTTTGATGCCCCTGCCCGCCAATCCCTGGCAGTGGAGCTTGTGGATGACCGGCGAGATTTAATGAATGCCATTGCCCTCAATTCCATGATGTTCAATTTAGCCCGAGTTGTGGGGCCAGCTGTAGGAGGAATTGTACTGGCAAGCCTGGGGCCAGCTTGGTGCTTCGGTATAAATGCCTTCAGCTTCCTCGCGGTCATCTTCGCCCTCCTGGCTATGAACATAGAGGACGTGGCCTACGCCTCCGCCTCAGAGTCCCTCCTGCGCCAGCTGGCCGAAGGTATCCGCTACATCACCGGCAATCGGTTAGCATTAGTGATTATCCTTATGGTTGGCGTTTCTACTCTGTTCGGCTTCTCATACTCAACCCTTCTGCCTGCTTATGCTGCCGACATCCTAAGGGTTGGGGAAGAAGGGCTTGGTTTCCTCAACACCGCTGTAGGCCTTGGCGCTTTGATCGGAGCATTAATAGTGGCTTCCCTTAGCCGACTAAAACGCAAGGGTTGGCTTCTTTTAACGGGAAGCCTGCTTTTCCCCTTAGCTCTTTTAACCTTCTCTTTCTCGTCTAACTATCACCTTTCCCTTCTCTTCCTTGTGTTAGTGGGTTTGGGATTTGTGACTCAGAACTCTACGGGCAACACCATTCTGCAATCAGTTGTCCCCGATGAGTTAAGGGGTAGGGTGATGGGCGTCTTCTCCTTCATGTTCTTCGGGATGACCCCTTTCGGCTCCCTTTTGGCTGGGACTATAGCCCAAGCCTTCGGTCCAGTAGCAGGAGTAGCCTTCGGAGCTGGGGTTAATCTCTTCTTCTCCCTGGCAATCCTCCTATCAATGCCTATATTGCGCCAGGTTTAGGAGGGAAAGATGCGTTTCCTTGCCGCCAGTTTCCCCCCTGAAGGAGCCGATGTGGTAATATTAGGAGTACCCTTTGAAGCCACCGAAACGTGGCGCAAGGGTCCTGCCCTCGCCCCTGATGCCATAAGGTATGCTTCGGATTCGGTTGAATCTTTCTCGGCGATATTCGGAGAAGACCTTGTCAACCTCAAAATTGGGGATGCTGGAAATTTGGGTTGCCCTCAAAGCTTGGAAGAAGCTCTGCACCTGGTGGAAAAGTCCGTGGCTAAGTACTTCTGCAGAGGCCAAAAGGTCCTAATCTTCGGAGGGGAGCATACGATAACCTTGCCCGCCCTCAAAGCCGCTTGCTCTGCCTTCGGAGATGTACAACTTCTGGTGCTTGATGCCCACTCCGACTTAAGGGATGAATACCTGGGCCTCAGGGTAAGCCATGCCACGGTCACAAGGAGATGTTCAGAGGTAGCTTCAAGGGTGGTTCTCGTAGGAGCTCGCTCTTTCTACGGAGGGGAGTTTGAACTGTTAGGAAAGGGCAAGGTTTTCTCAGCTTCCCTTCAGGATTTCACCTCTTATCTGGAGCAAGGGATTCCCATTTACCTAAGCCTGGATTTGGATGTCCTGGACCCGTCCCAGTGCCCAGGGGTAACCAACCCTGAGCCGGGTGGGATGGGCTACTGGGACATTATTGAGGTCTTCCGCAAGCTAAGGGGCAAGTTCAAAGTTGTAGCTATGGATATTGTGGAGCTCGCGCCGCCCTATGACCCCTCTTACGTCTCAGCGGTGTGTGCAGCAAAGTTGGCCATTGAAGGAATCATTGCCTTTTGGGGGAGCAAATCACCACGCGCCCCTTGAGGTCAGTGTGCACTTCTACCCTCTTCCCCCCAACTTCCAGGATTATCCTGTAGCCTGGTACTAAAACCTGGGCATAGAATTTGCCTGGCTCCGGACACCCAAGGCTCGTATCAGGCCATACAACCTCTTCCACCGAGATTACTTTTACTTCTTCCGGCGGGTAGTCCTTGAAAGCCTCTTTGACTTTTTGGAGGACCAGGCTTTCGGGCTCCTCTTCTGGGGAACAAAGCTTAACCATCTCCC
Source organism: uncultured Anaerolineae bacterium (assembly GCA_964404055.1). Classification (GTDB taxonomy): domain Bacteria; phylum Chloroflexota; class Anaerolineae; order SpSt-600; family SpSt-600; genus SpSt-600. Next base: position 5,078 of record CAYOIS010000051.1, read on the forward strand.
CTCTCCCTCGGTAGACGTAGGTTTTACCTTGAGCCATAAGCACCACTTCAACGCCCATTACGAAGGCTGGAAGGGTAATCTTTTCCTCCGGTCGGCCGCATTCAACGTCTTGTATCGGCATCTCCTCCCAGGATGCACTTACCACTTCTATCTCACTTTCGGGAATGCCAAGACGCCAAGCCAGGTCAGCTATGGCTCTTCTGACAGCGCGGGAAAGGATGTCTTCGGAACGAGCTTGAGGAAAGGTTGGAGTTGGGGTGGACAGCGGAGAATAAGGTTGAACTCTGACCTCAATTTTCTGGGGCTGAGTTGGGGTTGGCGAAGGTTGGATTTTGACCTCTGTAGGGGTTGGGGCAAGCCCTGGGGCGGCGCATCCTCCCAATATTAGGGTTACCAACAGAAAACCGAAAAGCTTCCTCCTCATTTTTTCCCCTCCTGATTAAAAAGACGCCCGCCGCCCACTTTCGGTTCCTCATCTCGTCCAAAGAACTCGGCCATCGCTCACGATTTCCACCGTCCCGCACAAATCGGTGCGCAGGACTTTTACTCCTCTAAGTCTATCCAAAACTGCTTTCGCCGGGTGGTTGAAAGGATTGTCCTTCCCCACTGAAATTACCGCTACTGCAGGCTTCACTGCTTCCAAGAAGGCTTGGGAAGTTGCATTCCCCGCCCCATGATGCGAAACTTTGAGGACAGTGCTGGAAAGCTCCATTCCCGCCCTCACCAACTCCGACTCTACGTCAGCATCAATATCTCCCGTAAAGAGGAAAGAAGCCCTCCCATAAGCCAGCCTCGCTACTACCGAACAAGCGTTATCGTTCGGGCAGGAGGCGATGCTTTCCGGATGAACTATTTGGATGAGAACGCCATCTGATAAGCGGATGATGGTGCCTTTGCGAGCTTCGTAACGGGGTATCTTGCGGGCTTCCAGCAGTTCCTCCCACCTCTTCCAGGCTTCAGAATCCCCCTTAAGCCCGCTCTCCAACACCGCTTTCACTTCGTATCTCTCCACTACTGGAACCAATCCGGTAAGGTGGTCTGTATCGGGATGGGTGAGGATAATCAGGTCCACAGTGCGTTCCCAAAAGGGCAGCCTTTTACCCACGCACTCCAAGAAGCGTGAGGGAAGGGGGCCTCCGTCTATCAAGATTTTGTGGCCTGCTGGCGTAAGGATGAAGATTCCATCCCCTTCCCCCACATCGCAGAAAACCACGTGAAGGTTGCCATCGGGGCTGAGCAGGGCGCCGGACCAAACCAGGATTGCCAGCGAACTAAGAAGGGTAAAGGTTGCTCCAAACCTCCATTGCTTGGCTAAAATTTCGCCGAGCCTTCGGCCAGCTTTGGCTAAGATAAGCAGTATGACTAAGCCTACGGAACAAGCCAGGGATATTTCTTTGCCCCAACCTTTTAGAGGGATTGCAGCCCAATGAAAGCTGGCTAAAAATTCCACCACCCTTATGGTATAGGCTGTATGAGCCCATCCTATAACCCCCGCAATTTTCCCCAATGGGATGGATAAAAAGCCAACCAGAAGCCCCACGCCACCTCCTATCATCACCCCCGGCTGTGCTGGGATTATCAGGAAATTGGCCAAAGGCCCCGCAAGAGATAGGAGGCCGAAATAGTAAAGAGTTAAGGGGAGGGTGGCAAGCTGGACAACCAGAGTTACTATTAAGGCTTCCTTGACCAAATTTTCCCAGGCGTGGGGGAGAGGGAACCGCTTCCTAATCCATTCCTCAACCGGGGGGACAAAGAGGATTAGGCTTAAAGTGGCGGCAAAAGAAAGCTGGAAGCCCACGTCCCAAAGGGTTTCTGGGTTAAGGGCTGTTAGAACTATGGCCGCAAAAGCCAAGGAGTTCAGGGAAAAAGCTTCCCTTCCTACCGCCTCCGCTAACACATAGAGGGAACCCATTACCGCAGCTCTGAGGACAGGTGGGTCTGCCCCAACAAGGAAAGCATAAAGGAACAAGGCCACTACTATTATTGGCCAAGTTCTTCGCTTCCCAAACCTTGAAAGGAACCTCCCCAGAAAACCGGCCAGGATGGCTATGTTGAAGCCTGAGATAGCTATTATGTGGCTCGTCCCTGTCCGCCGGAAGCTTTCCATCACATCGCTCGGTATGCCTTTATCAAGGCCTAAAAGTATTCCCGCCAGCAGGGAAGCCTCAGGCTCAGGGTAAACCAAAAGCAGGACTTCGTGGGCTTTCTTCCGGAGGGATAAGAGGAAATGCTTCAGGGGATTACCTCTGCCTCGTTCCAGAACACGCACCTGAGGCTTTTTGAGGATTGAAAACACCCCCTTCCTGGCCAGATAATCTCGGTAAGAAAAATCTTGCCAGACAGGCGGTGTCTCCAGCTTCCCCGAAGCCTCTACTAAGTCTCCATATCGGTAATCGGACAAGAGGGGGACAAGGGCAATAAAGTCGCCCTTTACGGGGATTTCTTCGCCTCCAAGAGTTATGGAGATGGCCGAAATCCGAAGCTGAAGAGCCTTCTCTTTCTCCAGAGGCGCATCTGAAACTAAGCCTCTGATGGCCACAGGCTCTGGGTGGTCATTGTAATAAGCCAGATGGTTCGGGCCGAAGGAGGGGCGAGCTACGTAAAGGCGAATCATCCCCAGAAAGAGAGCGGAGAGCAAAAGCAGGCGCTTTTCCTTAAGCAAAAAGGCAAGCAATAAGGCTAAAGTGAACCCGGCCAGGGTTATGGGAATGGGAATCTGCACCTTTGAAGCTAATACTATCCCTGAAAGCCAAGCCAGAGCCGGAAGGATTAGGGTCATCGCACCGTTATGTAATCCTTTATGCGGGAGAAGATGGCTTCGCCTATTCCTGGCACCTTCTTTATTTCCTCAATGGAACTGAAGGGGCCATGGGTTTCCCTATACTCAATTATCCTGCGGGCAAGGGAAGGGCCTATCCCTGGGAGGGATTCCAGCTCAGCTTGAGAGGCAGTGTTGATGTTAACCAGAGGCGAACGGGTTGGAGAAGAGATAGCGGAAGCAGCGGCAGGGGTAGCTTCTCCTTTACGGGGGATGAAAATGTGCATCCCATCCTTGAGAGGCATAGCAAGGTTAATGCTATCCAAGTCTGCTTCGGAAGTAGGGCCACCGGCAGCCATGAGGGCGTCTTTTACAATGCTTCCCGGAGGGAAAGAGTAAACGTCGGGCTTTAGGACAGCCCCCGAAACATAAACGCGCAAGGGGGATGGAGTAGGAGTTGGGGGTGGAGGGACAATCTCCATCGCTCCCGGCTGAGGCCTACGCAAGAAGAAAACAACAGCTCCTACCAAGATAAGGTTGATAAGGGTATAAATGATGAGCTGCTTTGAATTTTCCATACGCCACCTCCTTAAAAAGGGAGGTGTCCGGCCTGTGTTTTAAAGGAGCGTGTATATCTCAGGGCGGCGGTCCTTCAGGGCAGGGAATTTCTCGCGGAGCCAAGAAACTTCTTCCATGTTCAAGCTGGCTAAAAGCACTTCTTCGTCCTTTCCCCCTTCCACCACCACTTCACCTAAGGGGCTGTAAGCCCCAGACCAACCACCAAATTCGTTCTTGGCCCTGTTGCATCCTACCACGAAGAGCTGGTTTTCCACAGCCCTTGCCCTCAATAGAAGCCGCCAATGAACTATCCTCTTTTCGGGCCAGTGGGCCGGGATAAAAATTATCTCAGCCCCTTTGAGTGTGTAGAGGCGGAAAAGCTCGGGGAAACGCAGGTCATAGCAAATGGCCAGTGCGGTCTTCCCCCAGGGCAAAGAAAAGATGGGAGTTTCATCTCCAGGGGAAAGGAACTTGGTCTCATCCATTGGGGCATAGAGGTGGATCTTGCGGTAGACCCCTAAAAGTTCGCCTTCAGGGGAGAAAATAGTGGCAGTGTTGTAAAACCGGCCGTCTTTTTCTTCCAAGGTAGAGCCTATAAGGTAAACGGAATGTTTGCGGGCAAGCTCAGCAACTTCTTGAAAGTAGCCCTCCCCAAGAGGGGAAGCAAAATCTTGCACTCTGTTCAGGACGTAACCGGAAAGCCAGAGCTCCGGGAGTATAACAACTTGTGCTCCGTTCTTGCAGGCCTCTTCCAGGAACGCTGAAGCGCGAGCGATGTTCTTCTCGGGCCTTCCGGGGAAAACGTTCATCTGGACTATTGCAACTTTGATTTCCTTCATGGCTTCTTTGGGCTCAAGATTTCCGATGGCAAGTTCTTGGCCTTAAACATAAGGACCAAAGCGCCTTTTTCCGACCGAGTGCGGTGGATTTGGTTGGCTTCCGCCACCCAAAGGTCGCCTTCGCTTAAGGTGAGGGAGCTACCGTCGGGCAAATCAACAATCATCTCCCCTTCAATAACAAAGTAAAGTTCGTCCTGAGGGTGGCGGTGAAAGACGTAATCCCCTTCAAAGCGGCTCAAGTAGACCCTGTAGTCGTCCACATCGGCCAAGATGTAGCGGGTGAAGGGCTGCTTTATAAAATTGGCGGCTTCTTTTACATTCACCTTCTTCTCCATTTTTTCCCTCTAAACCAAGGGAGGTGTGAAAATTGCCACCAGAATCAAAGGCTCATCACCCTGGTTCCGTAATCCGTGCTCAACACCGGCGGGGGCGAAGGCGCAATCCCCAGGGCCGAAATCAACCCATTTATCGGCCATGAAGCAGACCCCTTTGCCTGATATGACCATGAAAGTCTCAGCGGAACCAGGGTGGACATGAGGCTCAATGGCGCCATTGGGCTCTATCTTAACCAAGTGGAGGCTCAGGGCTGGATTAACCTGGCTTGAAATTAAGACCTTCGTCCACACACCTTGGAACCGTGGGTGAGGTTGCCATGGGAGAGTATCGGCCTTAAGGGTTAAAGGCTCCATGGTTACCCCCTTTGGGCACGTTCTAAAGCCAACCTGTAAATAGAACGGGCCAATTCCCTTATGTAATCGCCCTGTTCTACCTCCGTAACCCATCGCTCCGGAATGCCCGAAATGCCATTGAAAGCTCCACTCAAAGCCCCAGTTATAGCGGCGGTGGTATCAGTATCGTATCCACCCATAACAGCTGTAACGACCGAAGTCTTAAAATCTTCCGGTGTCCTCAAAAAGCAGTAGAAAGCAGAAGCCACTGTTTCCACCACATAGCCGCCGGTTCCAAGTATTTCCAAAGCCTGCTCTGGTTCTATATTTCTGCGCAGAAGCTCTTTTGCCTTCTGGAGGTTTTCTGCGACATGGGAAGGCCCTATGAATTCGCAAGTTGCTTCTATGAGGCCTTCAGGGCTTGCCCCGGACGCTAAGCTCGCTACCGCGTAAGCTACGGCCAGCCCTCCCTTCAAAGCTTCAGGATTGCGGTGGGTTATAATCCCTGCCTTCTCCACATCGTCCTTAAGCCTTTCGGGGGTCCAAGCGTTCAATAAACCTACGGGAGCAATGCGCATGGCAACGCCATTACCAGCAGCAAATTCCCCTCCTTCCCCGCTTTCCTCCCACCTTAGCCCTTTCATAAGGCGCTGGATTGCTTTCAAAGTGGTGAGGCCAATTCCCCTGGGCTGTCCCTCCTTCACCCACCAAACAAACCTAAAGGCCACGTCTTCGGGATTGACTTCGCCTTTATCCACAATGCTTTCGGCGTGGATTATCATCATCTGGGTATCGTCGGTGAACTGGCCAGGGCCAAGCCTTCGGTTCGGGGAAGGGAGAAAATCTTCAATTACACCATAGCGCTTGCGGATAACCTCGGGCGGCAAACCTTCAACAGGCATGCCCAAAGCATCACCTATAGCAAGGCCTAAAAGGCAACCTTCAAATCTCTCCAGCGCTTACCTCCTCCGGCTCTAAATAGCGGATTTTGGATGGGTCGCTTATGCGGTCCGGGAAGAGGATGCCATTAGTGTGGTCAATTTCGTGTTGGAAGACCCTGGCCAAAAGGCCATTGGCTTTTATCCTGACCCTTTTGCCCCTTGGTGTTCGGGCTTCTACTTCCACAAATGCTGCCCTTTTCACTTCCCCAACTATCCCTGGCAAAGAAAGGCAACCTTCTTCGGCCTCTTCTTCCCCTTCCATCTTGACAATTTCAGGGTTTACGAGAGCAAATACTTGACTTTTGCCATTGCCCTCCTCGGGTGGGAGCTCCACCACGATAACTTTGAGGGGAACACCTATCTGGATAGCAGCCAAACCAATGCCTTTAGCGGCCCTCATTGTATCAAGCATATCCTGAATGAGGGTCTTCAGCTCCCGGTTGAAATGGGTCACTTCTTTGGATTTAACCCGCAAACGGGGGTCATCAGCGGTAAGGATTCTCCGTACCATTATCCCTCCCTTTCTCCGGTTAAATTATATCCCACTGCAGGCTGCTTTGTCAATTTCATGTGACTTTAAAGAAATTGAGCCGCACATTAGCTGGACGGCATGGCAACTTACCCGAAGCACTCTTCCTTCGGCAGTTGGTGATTGCTTTGCTTCGCTCGCAATGACATACCAGGCTATAACCGCATTATGTCTGGTTCATCAGGGGGTTACGGGGGCGTATCTCCAATCCCCTTGAGAGGAGGCGCTCCCTCTTCCCCTCAGTTTAATCAAGGTCGGCGCAGGCTGACCTCTAGCCAAAGGGGGCTGATTTCAATCGGCGTTAAGGTGGGGCGAACCCCCGTGGCGCAGCCTCCCCCACTCTCGGCTTATTGAAGTTCGGTCTCTTTAGCCGG
>CAYOIS010000052.1:0-2440 GCA_964404055.1 uncultured Anaerolineae bacterium
CTACCCCTTGGCCAAAAACCTAAAGATGCTGACTTCATTCGGCATAGACAGCCATGAGGAAAACGCTCGGGGAAATTGAGAGGCACACGAGGTGTGAAATGCTTGCCTGGGAGGAAAGCTTGTGGTATCTTTTAAAGAGAAGGAAACGGGGGAGGGGAAAAGCTATGTTCGGTTTTGAAGAAATGGGTAAACTCCTCCTGCTCATGGGTTTCCTAATCATCATCCTTGGGCTATTCCTAATCTTGGCTGGACGTTTGCCCTACTTGGGCCACTTGCCCGGAGACATTGTCATAAAGCGGGAAAATTTTGGCTGCTACATACCCTTGGCTACCTCCCTCCTCCTTAGCCTGCTCCTAACGATAATCCTGAACTTAATCCTAAGGATAAGGCGTTAGGGAGGGCTCTTTTCAAATTCCAGCAAGGAGAGAAACCATGATAGAGAAAATCCATTGGCTTGGCCATGACTCCTTCCGCTTGGAAGGAGAAGTCACTGTGTACATTGACCCTTGGAAGCTTCCCCCAAATTCTCCAAAGGCCGACATAATCCTCATAACCCATGACCATTATGACCATTGCTCTCCGGAGGATGTAGTCAAGATCCAAAAAGCCGACACGGTCATAGTAACGATTCCAGCTGCTGCCCGGAAGCTTAAGGGGGAAGTTAAGACAGTAAAGCCTGGGGATAAAATCACGGTAAAAGGCATTGAGATTGAAGCTGTTCCGGCTTACAACACCAATAAGCCATTCCACCCCAAAGAAGCGGGGCATGTAGGGTTCATTGTTACCCTGGGAGGGAAGCGCATATACCATGCTGGCGATACAGACTTCATTCCGGAGATGAAAGGCCTCAAAGTAGACATAGCCCTGCTTCCGGTTAGCGGGACATACGTCATGACCGCTGAGGAGGCGGCCAAAGCAGCCGATACGATAAAACCCGAAGTAGCCATCCCGATGCATTATGGGGAGATAGTGGGCTCCGAGAAGGATGCCGAGCATTTCAAGGAATTAACCTCTGTCCAAGTAATAATCTTGAAACCAAGCCGATAGTTAAAACCGCAAATTGCCAAGAATTACCTTTTGCCTGCGTCTATAAATCAGCCCCTTTAGCCAGAACTCGGCCTTCGCCAACTTAATTAAACTGGGGGTGGAGGAAGCGCGCTTACCTTTGTAATCCCCTGGCGGTGTATTGTATGGAAGAGCCAGTCCTGCTGGGGTTTATACCAATCTCGTCGGACATCTTCCCATGGCTGTCCATACTGCCATCGGGTGGGACTCAAAGCCCTGGTGAACCCTCAGCAAACGAGGGTGGGAAAAATGAGGATACACCAATTGCCAGCTGGACTTGAAATTATAATGCAAATCTGCTAAACTTAAGTTAGCCCCTGAAGAGGGGATAACGGCTGAAGCGGCTCTTCGGCAAAGATTGGCCTGGCTTGGCAGTCGGTTTGAAGACCGCTCCAAAGCCTTGTAAAATCTAAGCCAAAATTGTCGCGATATTGCGCAGGTAACCAACTGGGCAAACAGTTTGCACGAAGAAATTTGTTGTGCTATACTGGCTACAAACCCCCTGAGGGGGGTTTTAAAATGCCCAAAATTCTTAGGATAAGGAGGTGGAAAAGTGGCAGTAAGCATGAAGACTTTACTGGAAGCTGGGGTGCACTTCGGCCATAAAAAGCAACGCTGGAACCCTAAGATGAAGCCATACATATTTGCCGAACGCAACGGAATCCACATCCTGGATTTGCAACAAACAATAGTTGCATTGGAAAAAGCCTGCGAGGCGGTAAAAGAAACGGCCAGCAAAGGTGGGATAATCCTCTTTGTTGGTACTAAACGCCAGGCCCAAGAAACCATTGAAGCCGAGGCCAAGCGCTGCGGCATGCCCTATGTCAACGTCCGTTGGCTTGGGGGAACCCTTACCAACTTCTCCACCATTAAAAAACGGATTGAATACTTGGAAATGATGGAACGCCAGAAGGAAATGGGAGAATTTGACCGCCTGCCCAAGAAAGAAGCTCTTCAGAAGGAAAGGGAACTGGAACGCCTCCGCCGTAAGATTGGAGGCCTAAGAGGCTTAAATAGGCTACCCGATATGCTCTACGTTGTTGATGTAGTCAAAGAAGAGCTGGCCGTAAAAGAGGCTAATCGCCTCGGCATACCAGTTGTAGGAGTAGTGGACACCAATGCTGACCCCGATTTGGTCACCTATTGCATCCCGGCTAATGACGATGCCATAAGGGCTATCAAAGTCATAACCTCGGAAATAGCCAGCGCTGTCTTGGAAGGACGCCAGCTCTACGAAACCATCAAAGCTGAGGTCGGCGAAGAGGAAGAAATCACTTTGGCTGTTGAAGAAGAACTGCCAATTGAGCATTACCTTGGGCCTTCCGTCTTGGAGAAACTTAAGGTCATGGACAAAGAAGCCTTAGACCTTTTGGAA
>CAYOIS010000052.1:2540-11710 GCA_964404055.1 uncultured Anaerolineae bacterium
AAAGAAGAAGCTGAAGAAGAGGAAGAAGAAACCGAAGAATAAAGGAGGTGGCCAGTGACTGTGGACCCGAAGCTCATCAAAGAACTCAGGGAAATAACTGGTGCGGGTATCTTGGAATGCAAGAAAGCCCTGGAGGAAAGCGGCGGCGACATAGAGAAAGCTAAACAATACCTCCGGGAAAGGGGGGTAGCAATAGCCGCCAAAAAGATGACCCGCCAAGCACGTGAAGGAATCATCGAGGCCTACATCCACACCGGCAGCAAAGTCGGAGCAATGGTTGAACTAAATTGCGAGACAGACTTTGTGGCCAGGACTGACCTCTTCAGAAACCTGGCCCACGATTTAGCAATGCAGGTGGTGGCCTTTAACCCCTTATACATAAAGCCGGAGGACATCCCTCCCGAAGTCATTGAAGCTAAGAAGGCCGAAATCCTCTCCGAATACAAAGGTTCGGGCAAATCTCCAGAGGAATTGGAGAAGATAGTGGAAAAAAGACTTGAAGAATACTATCGGGAGGTATGCCTCCTGCGCCAGCCTTTCCTCAAGGACGAAAACTCTACAGTGGAAGAGGTCATCACCCAGGCCATTGCTAAGCTTGGGGAGAATGTAGTAATAAGGAGATTTGTGCGGTTTGAACTCGGTGAGCCCTTAGAATGAGGTGCCACCATGGAGCTTAAATACAGAAGGGTAATGATAAAAATCGGGGGGGAGGCTTTGGCTGGCCCCAAAGGCTTTGGAATTGACCCTGAAAAAGCCAGAGAAGTGGCCCGCAGGATTAAAGCGGTAAAAGACCTTGGAACCGAAATAGCCCTCGTTATAGGGGCAGGGAACATATGGCGGGGTCGCGACGGCCTTGAACATGGCATGGACCAGGCCACGGCAGACCATATGGGTATGCTGGCCACAGTTATGAATGCACTCGCCCTTCAAGATGCTTTGGAAAAACTCGGCGTAACCACTAGGGTCCAGACAGCAATAGAGATGCGCGCTGTAGCCGAACCATACATTCGCCTCCGAGCTATCCGTCATCTGGAGAAAGGTAGAGTAGTTATAATGGCTGCCGGAACAGGCCAGCCATACTTCACAACCGATACTGCCGCCGCCCTTAGGGCTATGGAAATCCACGCCGAAGCCCTGATAAAAGCCACAAAAGTTGATGGGGTCTACTCCGATGACCCCAAAATTAACCCAAATGCCGTGCGCTTTGACCGCCTATCCTATATGGAAGCCTTGAAAATGAGAGTGGGAGTGATTGACAGCACCGCTATATCGCTGTGCATGGAACATAACCTCCCCATTTATGTGGTCAACCTTTGGGAGGAGAAAGCCTTGGAAAAAGTTGTATTGGGCGAACCGGTTGGGACCGTAATATGCTGAGGGAGGTGTGACCATGGTAGAAGAGGTCTTTAAAGATGTACGGTCCCGAATGGAAAAAGCTTTGGAAATCCTGCGGGAAGACCTTAAGGCCCTAAGGACTGGCAGGGCATCCCCTGCACTTTTGGAGAAGGTCAAGGTAGAATACTATGGGACCCTCGTCCCACTCAATCAACTTGCTTCCATCACCGCTCCGGAGCCGAGGTTGCTGGTGGTAAGGCCATGGGATTCTTCAGCTTTAGCGGCCATAGAAAAAGCAATCCTAAAATCGGACCTTGGCCTTACACCTATGAACGACGGCAAAGTCATTAGGATAAACATCCCACGCCTTACCGAGGAGAGGCGCAAAGAGCTGGTCAAAGTTCTCTCCAAAAGGCTTGAAGAAGCCAAAATAGCTGTCCGCAACTGCCGGCGCGATGGCTTGGAGCAGCTAAAAGAGCTCCAAGATGAGAAGCTAATTTCAGAGGATGAGTTCTTCCGAGCCAGGGATAAGCTGGATGAGCTGACCGAAGAGATGATTGAGAAGATTGAGGAGATAGGGGAAGCCAAGAAGAAGGAGATAATGGAAATTTGAAGGGGAAAATTGAGAACCTGCCAAGGCACATCGGCTTCATAATGGATGGAAATGGGCGCTGGGCCAAACAGAGGGGTTTGCCCAGGTTAGCAGGCCACAGGGCTGGAGCTGAAAACCTCCGCCGTGTCCTAAGAGCCTGCGGGGAGTGGGGGATAAAATACGTAACCATTTACGCCTTCTCCACCGAAAACTGGGGAAGGCCAAAAGAGGAAGTTGAAGGCCTCCTCAACCTCCTTGACCAATACATAGACAATGCCCTGCCCGAATTGGTGAAAGAGGGGGTGCAGGTTAGACACATAGGCCGAATGGATGGAGTGCCAGAAAGACTTCAGGAGAAGATCCGTCAAGCAATAGAAGCGACTAAAGGGAACGATCGTCTGATACTTTGCGTGGCTTTTAACTACGGTGGAAGGGCTGAAATTGTGGATGCGGTTAGGAAGATTATAGCTGAAGGCTATAAGCCAGAAGAGGTTGACGAAAATCTTATCTCCTCCCACCTTTACACCGCCGGCATTCCCGACCCCGACCTCATAATCCGGACGGCTGGAGAGATGAGGCTTTCCAATTTCCTCCTTTGGCAAAGCGCTTACGCTGAGTATTATTCAACCCCTGTTTATTGGCCCGATTTTGACGAAGAAGAGCTTTACAAAGCCCTCTTAGACTTTAGCCGCCGTGAGAGAAGGTTTGGGCTCGTCAAAGAAGGATGAAAGGCCTAACTTCATGGCTAAGTTGGAACAATCACAGTTCCGAAGCCGCGTGCTGGTTGCAGCTTTGCTTATCCCCAGCGTTATTGTGATAACTTGGATTGGAGGGATTGTTTTTGCTTTGGCCGTAGGGATAGCAGCCCTCCTTGCCGCTTGGGAATTTTTCCAGCTTATGGAAAAAGGTGGCTTTAAACCCCTTTGGCCTATGGGCCTTCTCCTTACGCTTCTCTTCGTTTTAAACGCTTTTTTACCAAACCTCCGTCTCCTCCCCCTTACCCTTAGCGCATGGCTAATTATCACCACCACTTGGCAGCTCTTCCGGCGAACTCCTGCCCCCGTTGTTGATTGGGCTTTGACTTTAACCGGCGGGCTTTACATAGGCTGGCTTATCAGCCACTTCATTTCCCTGCGTTCGCTTCCCCAGGGTTATACCTGGGTTATGCTTACTTTCCTCATAACCTGGGCAGGAGATTCAGGGGCATATTTTGCTGGGCTAAAGTGGGGTAAACGGCCCTTTTGGCCTCGTTTAAGCCCTAAGAAGACTTGGGAAGGTACCATAGGTGGGTGGTTGGCTGGGGTGTTGGCAGCAATAATTTTGGGTACTATAGGCGGGGTAGATTTACACCACAGCTTGGCTTTGGGGGTCATCGTCGCCACTATTACTCCCTTTGGCGATTTGGCTATATCAATGGTGAAGAGGCAAGTTGGAGTTAAGGACTCGGGCTCCCTTTTCCCAGGCCACGGGGGCATGTTGGACAGAGTGGATAGTCTTTTGTTTGCAGTGGTAGGAGTTTACTATTACGTTGTTAATGCTGTCCTCTGAAGCCCTATTACCGGGAGCTCCGCCCCTTGGACCATTATACCTTCTGTGAGAGGATTTCCCCACCCCCGTTTGCTTATGGTCCGCCAGCGTTTTAGGTCTCACTTGTGGGCGGATTTATCCCCCTCGCAGGGGGTTGGGGGACACCCCAGTTTTGCCTAACCCCGTTGGCTGAGAGTTTGACCCCCCATTACTCATTTGCGAGGGGGATTATAAGGAATTGAGGCGGACGAAAGTTGAAGTTGATCCAAAAGGCGGTGTGGATGAGGGAGGCCAAGGTCAGAAGAAGGCCATTTTCTTTAAGCTCTTCTCTACTCCAGGCCCTTGTAGCTATAAAAGCAGCCAGCAAGTTCAAAGGTATTCCAACACAGGCAAATAAATCCCAATCTTTGCGCCCGCCGTAGTCTGGGTTCCAAGTCCAAGTGAAAAGGAGGTAGAAAGCAGAAGCCAAAGTAAGGAAAATGAGGATATTTTTATCCTCCTCCCCCGTTTTCCGGAACCCTTCCCTCCATAGGAAAACTGCTAAGATTAACCCGAAGGGGGCTACAAGCAATTGCTCATTCATGATGTCTATCAAATGGCCAAGTGAAAACATTGTGTAATGCTCCCATTCTGTTCCAGCATGACGCAGAGGTACAAACCAATGCCTATCGGCTCCGCCTGGGAAATCAACCCCAAGGAGGGCATCTATCCCGTGTTTGCCAGACTCCATAAGGGCAACTACTCCAAGAGCTACTGTGATTGGGATTGCTAAAAACTTAAGCCAATTTTTCCAGGGCCTCCCTTTCACTAAAAGCAAAGCCGATGGCCAAAGGACAATGGTGGAAGGGTGAAAAGCATTAGTGAGGGAAAGGCAAAGTATAGGCCAGAAAATGCTGGCTTGGCCTTTGATTGAGCGGATTCCAAGCCAAAGGTAAGCCAAGATGCCGGTGGGGATTATAGTATAGCTCTCAATGTAGCCGAAGAAAAGCTGGATGAAGCCACCGGTGGCGGTCAGGGTCCAGAGGAAGAGCTTTTCAGAGCGATTTCGGCCCAGCTCCTCCGCCACATTTACCAGGAGCTGAATGAACAGGATGCCCGAAAGGACACTTATAACCCCATAGACGGTGGCAACGTCCCACCCCCATAGCTTGTGTGCCAATTCCCAAGCTTTGGAGTGGATGAAGACATCCAGAGGGGCTTGCCAATTGTAAGTTAAGCGGAAATCGGGGTGAGGGATGGCTTCCACAAAGATTTTGGCATCACCCCAATAAAGGTGCCTTATCCGAAAAATCCAGAACAAACCACCACTTATGAAGGCCAAGGTTAGTCGGAGCAAATAATTTCTATTTCGGAAAAACTCCGCAGCCATGGAAATGGTGCTTCCTATTTTGCTCAGAAAGAAAGCTGTCACAGGGGGAAGGGTCAAAATAAGGTATAGTACACCTACCAGAAAGCCCGGAAGAGGATTGGGGTGGGCAAAGAAAGACAACCCCCACGCCAAATTAGTAGGCAGAACTGGCGACAAAAGGTGCAATAGGATAAAAATAATTACCAACACCCGAACCATAGCCTCTCATCCTTCAGAAATTCTAACGAGGAAGCAGCTATTAGTCAATATTTATGAGCAAAAACACTCTCATTAGACTTCCGGCTGGTGGTCAGCCTTCGCTAACCATCCATAGTTTCAGCCTCAGTGAAAGCTGACGACTGGCACTAAACGTGCTTAAGAAGGCTAATTTCTAACTGGCAAAATTAAAGGGGGCAGAAGTTTGCCTTTAAAATGCATTGGTGCTATAATTTAGCCAACTTTTCTGAGCCGTGCCATAAGGAGGTGGCATTATGAATCCCAAAACCCGCACTGAGCAAATAATACAGCGGTTGAAAGAGCTTCAGGCTACTACTCCTGATATTGAAGCCTCAGCTGTAGTGAGTATAGACGGCCTCGTGATTGCTTCCGCCCTTCCCCCCGATGTAGAAGAAGACAGGGTTTCCGCTATGTCTGCAGCCATGCTCTCTCTGGGCGAAAGGATTGCCGGAGAGCTTGGCCGAGGTGGCCTTGATCAAGTTTACATAAAAGGCGATAATGGCTACGTAGTTCTAATGTCGGTAGGGGAAGAGGCAGTTCTCACGGTTTTAGCCCGCAAAGAAGCCAAGCTCGGCCTCCTATTCTTGGACATGAAGAGGGCAGCCGAAGACCTCGCCAAACTTATCTAAGGGGGTAAAAATGGCTGAGGGAACCAAGTCCAATCTCTTTTACCCCAATAAAATTGCCCGGATTTACCTGGAAACTTTGGAAGAAGTAATGGGCAAGAATGGCATAAATGCCCTTCTCAATATGGCTAAGCTTTCTCACCTCATAGACAACTACCCTCCAAACGACTTGGAAAAAGCCTTCCCCTTTGAGGATTTTGCCGCGCTGAATCAAGCCCTTGAAGATATGTATGGCCCCAGAGGTGGCCGAGGCCTTGCCTTGAGGGCGGCCAGGGCTTCCTTTGATAAAGGGCTTAAAGAATTCGGGGCCATAGTCGGGGTCGCCGATGCTGCTTTCAAGCTCCTTCCGGTCAAAATGAGGTTGCGCATAGGCCTAAAAGCCATGGCCGATGTGTTCAACCTCTTCAGCGACCAGGTGACGAGGGTAGAAGAGAAAGAAGACCACTTTGTCTACACTATTGAAGTTTGCCCTGTCTGTTACGGTCGGCATTCCGATAGGCCAGTATGCTATGCAGCTTTGGGCCTTCTTATGGAAGGGCTCAAATGGGCCATTGGGAAAGAGTTTGACGTGCGGGAGACAAAATGCATAGCTGCTGGTGACCCTGTTTGTGAGTTTATAATCCCCAAGCAGCCAAAAGAAGAATAATGCCTGAAGGAAGAATCCTCATAGTAGAGGATGACGTTGAGCTGGCCGAGAGGCTGAGGGATTTCTTTGAAGCAAGAGGCTACGAGGTTAAAACTGCAGCCTTGGGCCAAGAAGCTGTAGCCTTGTGTCGCCGCTGGATTCCGGATATAGTAATCCAGGACATACGCCTCCCCGATATGGATGGCTTTGAAGTAGCTCGTAGCTTGGCTCAGAGCCCTCGCACTAAATCCACAGGAATCTTTTTCCTCACCCAGCTGGGCGATAGGGAAAGCAAGCTTCAAGGACTTAGCCTTGGGGCCATTGATTATGTGGCTAAGCCGTTTGATTTAGAAGAACTGGAGCTAAAGGTAAAGAACGCTATAAAAGCACTTCGGAGACCTCGGCCCCAGAACCCCGTTACCGGGCTACTTAACCGGGAAACCTTGGCTCTTGAAATTGCCTCTATGCTCCGAGAGGGAAACTGGGTAGCCTTCCGCATTTCATTGGAGGGGATTGAAGAGTTCAGAGATATTTACGGTTTCCTGGCGGCTGATGATTTACTAAGGGCAGTGGCACTTGTGCTTAAGAACTTGCTGGCCCAAGTTGGAGGGGAAGGCATAATTGGCCACCTGCGAGAGAATGAGTTCTTGCTTTTATCTAAGCCAGAGAAGGGGGAAGAGGTTGAAAACAGGCTTAGAGAGGCTGTAATTCGCACAATTGAAGCCTTTTACCCTGCCCAAGAAATAGGCAGAAAGCGCAGAGAGCTCTTGAGTGTAAAGTTTGGCAAGGCCTCTATTGAGGGGAGGGAAGGCCTTTCAATTGAGGAATTAGAGAAAGCAACTGAACCTCTGGTAAGCTTAGGCTTGGTTTAAACCACTGACGCATTGGGCCAAAAGCTACGGAAGCCCTAAAACTGGGGGTAGTAAAACATGCTTCACCGTTGGTTGCAGTTTACCCTTCTTTTAGCCTTTCTCTGGCTTTCCCTCGTATTAGCTTTCTACTACATACCACATAAGCCTTTCAGGCTTACCAACCTCTTAGCACTTAGCAAAGCCATTTTAGCTTTAGCTGGAAGTATGGCCGTAGGGGCTCTGGCCACAGGGTTGGGCCTTTTTGCCTTCAAGATGGCCTCAATTGAGCCTCCGGCTAAGCTTGTTTGGTCTGCAGCATTGGGGCTGGGATTATTATCCCTGGTCGGGCTTGGCCTTGGGGCTTTTGGCCTCCTTAAGCCTGTGGTTTTGTGGCCACTTACGGTGATAGGCCTCTTGGCCTTTGGCCCAGAGCTTCGCCGTGCTTTCCGAGGGGCAAAGTTCCCGAGGCCTCAAAATCGTTTTGAAACTTTTCTGGCCCTTTACCTCGCTTCTTCCCTTATCCTTGCCTTTCTCTATGCACTTACCCCGCCCACTGCCTGGGATTCACTCGTTTACCACCTCACAGGCCCGAAGTTTTATTTGAGAAGCGGTAAAATTTACCACCCATTGGACTTACCCTACCTTGGTTTCCCGCAACTGGTGGAAATGCTTTTCACTTGGGGTATGGCTCTGGGGGGCGAGAGAGCTGCTTCCGTGATCCACTGGCTCTACGGACTTTTAGCTGCTTCCATTGGGCTGGGGTTTTCTGATTGCCCTTACCTTGTGGGGGCATTAATCTTTTCGGCTCCAACGGTTTTTGTTCTGGCCAGCTGGCCTTATGTGGATATAGCCCTTTTGGTCTATGTGGCTTTGGCCTTTCAAGCCCTGGAGTTCTACCGGGAGACAGGCTCGCTAAAATGGCTTGTCTTAAGCGGAGTAATGGCTGGCTTTGCCCTTTCGGCCAAGTACACGGCAGTGATAGTGCCTATAGCCGGCTTCTTTGTGCTACTAATTGCCTCTCGCCAAAGGAAGTATGCCGTCCTTTTGCCCTTAGTTGCTTTTGTCCTATTTTCACCTTGGCTCATCAAGAATTTTGCCCTTACCGGTAACCCGGTTTATCCCTTCTTTCTGAAAGGCTTATACTGGGACGACTGGCGGAAGTGGTGGTTTGGAAGGCCTTGGACAGGCTTTGCCCGAACTAATCCTCTTAAGCTTCTCACCGCTTTCTGGGATGCCACAATTTGGGGGATTGAAGGGGCCAAAGGCTATTCAGCTTCCTTAGGCCCCCTCTTCTTAGGACTTTTGCCCTTTCTCCTGACCTGGAAATTCATGCCTAAAAGAGAACAATTGCGAGTCCGTGATGCCTTAATTTTCTTCTCTTTCCCTTATGCCTTTTGGCTTTTTGGCTTGGCTTGGAGCTACATGCTGATCCAGGGCCGTCTGCTCTTGCCGGCTTTCGGTGTTCTGGCCTTAGCCATTTCAGCAGGGGTCAAAGCATTGGAGGCTTTTCCTCCAAAACCCATAAACTTGAGCTGGGTAGTCCGAGGAGCCATCGTGTTGGTCCTGGTTCTCAACTTAATTGAATTCTCCATGGATTTCTTAGCGCTATCCCCCCTTAAAGTTATTGCTGGCTTGGAGAGCGAAAGCGAATTCCTGGCCCGCCAACTCGGATGGTACATAAAAGCTGTGGAGTTCATAAACCAAGAGTTGCCTGAGGACGCCGTTGTCTTTTTCCTTTGGGAGCCCAGGAGCTACCATTGCCTTAAGGCTTGCCTCCCTGATTCTCTCCTGGACCATTTCCTGCATTCCCTCTACCTTTACGGTTACGATGCCAAAGCCTTGATTTCAGCCTGGAGGGAAGAGGGGGCAACCCATCTCCTTTTATACCAGATTGGACTTGATTACCTTGTGGAAGAAGGCTTTGACCCCATCGGGCCAAAGGAGTTGGAAGCGTTAAGAGAGGTCTTGGCCCTTTGCCATAAAGTTAAGGAATTCGGCAAAGCATACCAGCTTTACGAACTTCCAGCCC
>CAYOIS010000053.1:0-11673 GCA_964404055.1 uncultured Anaerolineae bacterium
CCGCTTGCCCCTGCAACTTTGCCATGTTAAAATATTCGTGAAAGCTTGGAATTAGGAGATGTGGAGCTATGGAAAACCTTGGAATTGTAATTTTAGCCGCTGGGCTCGGCAAGAGGATGAAGTCAAAGGTCCCGAAAGTCCTGCACCCAATTTGCGGTAAACCCATGCTGGAATACCCATTGGAAATAGCCTTAGAGCTATCTTCCCACAAGCCGATAGTGGTAATAGGACATGGGGGCACAGAGGTAGCCAAAGTTGTCGGAGAAAGGGCAATCACGGTCCATCAGGGCGAACTCTTAGGGACAGGCCATGCGGTCCTTAAAGCCTTGGAAGCTTTCCCTTCCTGGCCCCAGGATACCCTCGTGCTCTACGGCGATATGCCTCTTCTGAGGAAAGAAACCGTTGAAAATCTTCTGGCAACCCACCAAGAGCGAAAGCCAGCTGTAACTTTCCTTACCGTCCACTCCCCTGACCCCATGGGCTTCGGAAGGGTAGTGCGGGATGCAGAAGGCAAGGTGGCTAAGATAGTGGAGGAGGCTGAGGCTACACCCGAAGAGAAAGCTCTAACTGAACTGAATGTAGGGGTTTACTGCTTCCAAAGCAATTGGCTCCGTTCGCACCTGCCCCTGCTTAAGCCCCATCCCAACGCTGAGTATTACCTTACGGACTTAATCGCCATAGCCGTTGAGGAAGGAAGCCCGGTAGAGACAGTCCTTCTTGAGGACAAAGAGGAAGCACTGGGAGTGAACACCAGGGTCCAGTTGGCCATGGCTGAAGCAGCCATGAGGCGCAGGATAAATCGCTACTGGATGGAAAAGGGGGTAAGCTTCATCAACCCGGAGGCCACTTACGTAGAAGCGGGGGTGGAAATAGGCAAGGATACGGTGATTTACCCCAATGTCTTCCTCTTGGGAAAGACAAAGATTGGGGAGGATTGCATCATCGGCCCTGGGACTATCATCAGGGATTCGGAAATAGGGGACGGCTGTGTCGTAGAGGCATCGGTAGTAGAAGGGGCTATATTGGAAAGAGAGGTCAAGGTAGGGCCATTCTCTCACCTTCGGCCTGGAACCCACCTGGCACAAGGGGTCCACATCGGAAACTTCGCCGAGGTCAAGAACAGTTACTTGGGGCCTGGCACCAAGATGAACCATTTCAGTTACTTGGGTGACGCCACCGTAGGCTCCGGAGTAAACATAGGGGCTGGGACTATAACCTGCAATTTTGATGGCTATACCAAACATCCTACCGTGATAGAGGACGAGGCCTTCATCGGAAGCGATACGATGCTGGTGGCGCCGGTCAAGGTGGGCAAGAAGGCCCGCACAGGGGCCGGCTCAGTGGTAACGAGGGATGTCCCACCAGGCGCACTGGTCTACGGTGTTCCAGCCAAGGTCAAAAAATGGGTTACGTGATTCTCTGGCTCGCAAGCCTGGCATCTTTCTGGGTCAGCTTCGCCTTAAGAAACCTGTGGCTTAGGAGGCACAAGCCTGGAGATAAGGGAAGATTCTCATTTGAAATCATCGCCGGATTGTCCTTGCTCTTAGCCGGCGCAAGCTCCTACAAAGCACTGGAGCCCTTCCCCCCCCGCTGGCTGACTTTCATCCTCGTAATCCTAATCAACGGCTTTTTAGGTTTGCTCCTATCGGCCCTTGGTGACAAAGCTTCTACATACCTCAGAGCCCTTGAAGGCCTTGCCGATTTCCTGGCCCTGCTTTTAGCCCCTATGGCTGCCCTCTATGAAAAGACCGTGGAAAAGGGGGGCGAAGCAATTTACGTAGTTGAAGGGGAAGAGCGCGAAATCGTGGAAGGAGCATTGGACCTGGGGGAAACCATAGTGCGGGAAATAATGGTGCCAAGGGTGGATGTGGTAGCAATAAGGGCTGATTCTACCGTTTCGGAAGCTGTAAAAGTGGCAACCGAAAGTGGCCACTCCCGCATCCCTGCCTACGAAGGAAGCATAGACAACATAATAGGCATAGTCCACGTAAAGGACTTGCTCCGGAAAGCTTGGGAAGGCCAATGGAATGAACCAGTGAAGGCCATCTTGCGTCCCCCTTACTTCATCCCCGAAACCAAAAACGCTGCCGAGCTCCTCAGGGAAATGCAAAGCCAAAAGATTCACATGGCCATAGTAGTGGACGAATACGGCGGAACGGCAGGAATAATCACTTTGGAGGATTTGCTGGAAGAGATACTTGGGGAAATCCAGGACGAATACGACCGGGAAGAGCCTTTCATACAGGAAATTGGTGAGGGGGAGTACATCTTGGATGCAAGAGTGAGCCTGGAAGACCTTGAGGAAATCATCGGCAAAGAGCTTGACTTGGAAGGTATTGACACAGTGGGCGGGCTGGTGTATAGTAGTTTTGGAAGAGTGCCAGAAAAATACGCCCGATTTAACTTTGAGGGCTTTGAATTTGAGGTCCTATCCTTGGTAGGAAGGCGGGTAAGGAAAGTCCGCCTCCGAAAAATTACGCCAAAGGAGGGAGGAGATGGAGGTGGAAAAAGTGAGGCAATGGAGCAAGAAGGATAAACTAAGGCTGATTAACGCCATTGACGAAAGCGATGAGTACAACGAAGAGCACCTCAAAGTGCTCGGGATATTGCTTGAAGATGAAGACCCGGAAGTAAGGGCGGGAGCGGCTATGGCCATCTGGAATTACCCAGAAGTCCAATTCATTGACAAGCTCTTTGACTTGGCCATAAACGACCCAAGCCAAGAGGTCCGCTCCCAGGCAATAAAGACCCTGGGCCGTTACATCTACGAAGGCTTAACCAACGATTACGAACTCTTCTCCACAAGCCCCATGGCTGATATCCTCGCCCCTGAGCTCCCCTTGGAGGATTTCTTGAGGGTGAAGAATTTCTTAATCAACATCTTCCACAACGAAAGCCTTCCCCTGGAGTCAAGGCGTTACGCCGTAGAAGCCTTGGGTTTCCTCTCCGACCCGGAGGTTATTGAGGTCATTGAGGAAGCTTACCAGCACCCTGATGCCCAAATGAAAGTGAGCGCTATATTTGCCATGGGTAGGAGCGGCCTTGAGAAGTGGGAGCCGATAATCCTCAGGGAACTTCAAAGCGAAGTCTACGATATCCGTTACGAGGCTGTCAAGGCTGCAGGCGAAGCCATGGTGGAGAAGGCTGTCCCCTATCTTGTCAAGATAGCCCTTTCCGAAAAAGAGGACAAAGACCTCCGGATGGAAGCCATATGGTCACTGGGCCTCATAGGAGGCGAAGAAGCGGAAAAAGTGCTGAAGACCCTCCGCAAAGACCCCGACCCCGACGTGAGGGAAGTGGCGGAGGCCGCCTTAGAAGAGTGCGAAATCTATAAGACATTTGAGGAAGATTGGTTTGAGGACTTGTTTGAAGACATTGAAGGGGAAGAATGAAGGCGTTCCTTAGCCAGTAGATAAGCCCCCAAAAGCCCTGCTTCATCCCCAAGGGCGGCGGGCACTATTTTGAATTCTCCCAAGAATTCCCGCATAGT
This sequence comes from uncultured Anaerolineae bacterium, assembly GCA_964404055.1. GTDB lineage: Bacteria > Chloroflexota > Anaerolineae > SpSt-600 > SpSt-600 > SpSt-600. The sequence goes on from CAYOIS010000053.1 coordinate 3,491, forward strand.
AAACTTCTTCACAGTTTCCTCTGCCGGCTCTAAAAGTAGCCTCCCGACCTTTGCTACCCCTCCCCCCACTATTATCCTGGAAGGGTTAAAGATGTGGATGAGGCTCACAAAACTGAGCCCAAGGTAGTATCCGGCTTCTTTGAAAATCTCCCGAGCTAATGCATCCCCTTCAATCGCAGCCATAGCTACTTCCTTGGCTGTCAAGCTCTCTAAAGGCCCTTCCACAAACTTAGGTATAGAGGAGCTTTCACCCGCCTTGATGCGCCTCAGAGCTTCCCGAGCTATGGCCGTACCCGAAGCTAAGGCTTCCACGCAACCCCTCCCCCCACACCCACACTGCGGCCCATCAGGCTTCACCACTATGTGCCCGACCTCGCCCGCAAGGCCTTTTGCTCCCAGAAGAAGTTTACCATCGGCAATTATACCGCCACCTATGCCCGTGCTTACGGTGATGTAGATTACGTCGGAAAAGCCTTTCCCAGCCCCAAGCCTGTGCTCTGCCAAGGCCGCTACATTGGCATCGTTACCTACAAAAGCTGGGACCCCAAACCGCTCCGCAAGGATTCCGGCCAAAGGGACGTTCTCCCAGCCGGGCAAATTAGGAGCCGAAAAGATTACCCCCTTCCAAGGGTCCAAAGGGCCCGGCGCTCCAACCCCTATGGCTGCGAGCCCCTCACCCCCCTTTAAAACCTCCTCAATCGCCCTGAAAATGCGGCCCAAAGTCGGCTCCAAGCCTTCGTGAGCAAGGGTAGGAAGGACATATTGGGCTAAAGCTTCTCCACTTTCAGAATAAAGCGCAGCCCTTATGTTTGTACCTCCTAAGTCAACTGCGGCTATGGCTTTCCCCATAGGCTATACCTCCGAAAACCTCATAGCGGTCGGAACCTCATCCCCAAGCCGGACGAAAATCCAGGGGATAGCTGAGGCCTTGAGCTCGGCCAAAACCTCCTGGTAACCCGAAAGCTCATCAGCTATGATTATAGCCAGGGCTGAAATCCCCCTATGCTTAAAATTCCGCAAAGCCTTGACCCATCCAATGCTCTCCGATGGGGTTATGGCTATGATTGTGGAGTTGCCTTCAAGGGAATGGCTCTCAGAGGCGAGCAACTCCTCAAAAGGGCTATCGCTTTCGGCCCTGACCACGGCTAAAAATTCCAGAACCTTTAGAAACTGCCTGGTGCCCCTCTCCGGCCGCAACACGTGCTTAGTCCGGGAATAAACTGCTATGCCTAAAGCCCTCTTCTCCTTCAGGAAATGGCTGGCTAAAGAGGCAGCAATGGCTATGGAATACTCCTCGGTGGTCGGTTCAGGCCTTAAGCTCCAGCCTTCAGCCCAGAATAGGCTTGGGCCACGGCTTTCCACGAAAGAGCGAGGCCATCCTTCCCCCTTCTGGGCCCCTCGGTCAAGGTCAATGAATAGCCAGATGTTGCTCAGGGGGTCAAGCTCAAATTCTTTAACCATCAACCGGCCGACATGAGCACTCGTGGGCCAATGGATTCGGCTGAAACTATCGCCTGGGTTGTATTCCCTTACTCCAGCAACGTTGATTGTGGCGAAAGGGGCACGCTGGCGAACCACTTCCCCGCCTGGGAGGATTCCGGCTTTGAGCTTGAAGTAGGGCAAGGGGTAAATCGGAGGATAGACTGTAACCTCCCGCTGCGCTGGGAAAGCTTTCTCAACCCTGATAAGTCCAAGAGGATCGGAGCTGACTACAGTTATGGGACCGAGGGTAAACTGCCCCCTCTTCCGGCATAAGGTTTTAACCGACCAGCGGTATTCCCCCTCAGGAGGTATGGAACCTATGACTTTCCCAGCTACATGAGCTGGTAGATTGGAGTGATCCCTCACTTCAAGCCAAAGTTTGGGCAAAGGGCTTCGGTTCCGGACCACCAGCTCTTCTTCCAGAACTTTCCCTACCTGAGCCCTCGGAGAAATCAAAGTCCTATGCACCTCCAGCCCCCAAAAGTTCTGCCAAACCCAGAAGGCCGAGAAGGCGATGAGGGCAGTGAAGAGGTAAAAGAAGAAGCGGAAGAGGGCATGGCCAGTGCTTAGCATAAAAGCCAAACTTATTGCCCATAGGACAAGCAAAAGAGGCAATCCACCCCCTTTTTCCACCCCTCCTCCTAAGCGGCAACTTCCTGCAAAAGCTGAAAACAAGGAACTTTGCGTCCTCTGCAGTTCCCTTATTGTGGCTCTTCCTCCAGCACCACTTTTACCTTGAGCGGTCTACCGTCCCTCAAAATGCTCAGCTCCACTGTTTGCCCCACTTGAGTGTTGTCCTCTAAGTAAGCGTTCAAAAAGTCCACACCCTTTATAGGGGTATTGTCTATGGCTGTGATTATGTCCCCTCCGGCAAGGATAATCCTGTTTCCGATTACAACCTGTTCCTTAGCCCCCCTTATGCCCGCTTTATGGGCTGGGCTTTCCCTGTAAACTTGGGCCACTAACACGCCTTGGTCTACAGGGAGGTTAAGGCGACGGGCCAAGGCAGGAGTTATGGTGTAGCCCACTATCCCCAGCCAGGGATGGCGGTAACGGCCATAGGCTATGAGCTCCGGAACTACCCTCTTAAGCACGTTCACTGGTATGGCAAAGCCAACCCCAGCCGAAGCCCTGCTTGGGGAGACTATGGCCGTGTTAACCCCTATGACCCGTCCCTTGGAATCCAAAAGCGGCCCCCCAGAGTTCCCAGGGTTAATGGCCGCATCAGTCTGAATTAGGTTCCTTATTATTCGCCCACTTTCTAGCTCCAAAGTCCGGTTCAAAGCACTCACTACCCCTACGGTCAAAGTGCGCTCAAACCTCCCGAAAGGATTGCCTATAGCAATAGCCCATTGCCCAACCTGAAGGGTTGAGGAATCGCCTAACTCCACCGGGACTAGTTTATCAGGAGGAACGTCAATTTTCAGCACTGCCAAATCGTTGAGAGGATCAGCCCCTACAACTTCAGCCGGAACTGAAAGGTCTTCGCCGAAGCTTACTTCAATGTATCGGGCCCCCTCAATCACGTGGTAATTGGTAATGATGTGACCCTCCTTATCGTAGACGAAACCTGAGCCTGCCCCCTCCTCTGGATACACCCCGAAGAAGAAATCCCATTGAAGCACTTGAGTTTTTATGTTGACTACGGAAGGCGCTGCCTTCTTGTAAACGTTGATGATTATCTGCTCCCCTGGCTCCAAGTCAACGGAGCTTGCCGGTAAAGGGGTTGGGGTGCTCGTGGGCATAGGGGTTAAGGTTGGAGTAGGGGTAGGAGCAAAGCTTACAACCTCTTTTACTCCGACCAGAGCCGGGGCCAAAGTGCACCCTGTTGTCAAAATCGCCAGGATTACAGGGATTAAGAGCTTTTTCATCCTTATTCCTCCAGAGAAGACGGCCTTTTGCCCAGCACAACCCTTACCTTTATCCTCTCTCCACCCCTTACCACACTCAAGCTGACCTCTTGGCCGACTGAGGTGTTGTAAATCAAGTAAGTAAGCAAATCATCAAAGTTCCGGATTTCGTGCCCATCTATGCCTACGATGATATCTCCACCTATGGTTATCTCTTGCCCCATGAAGCGAGCCTGTTTAGTTCCGCCCCTGATACCGGCTTTGTAGGCAGGCCCGTTCCTAACCACTTCATTTACCAGTGCCCCATAATCCACCGGCAGGTCAAACTCTTTGGCCAAAGCTTTGGTCACGCTCATTCCTTTGATGCCAAGCCAAGGGTAATCGTAAGAGCCTTTCTCTATCAGGACGGGGACAATCCTTTTAGCAAGGTTTATGGGCACGGCAAAGCCTATCCCAGCATTGACCCCTACGGGGGATTCAATGGCCGTATTTATCCCTATGACCCGGCCAGCGGAGTCCAAAAGTGGCCCACCAGAGTTGCCAGGGTTGATGGCCGCATCGGTCTGGATTACTTCAGGGATGGAGAAGGATGTAGCAACAGAAGGAAGCCTCCTACCCAACGCGCTTATTATCCCCGTAGTCATCGTTCCAGCCAAACCAAACGGGTTGCCGATGGCTATAGCCCTCTGGCCTACTTTGACTTGAGATGAGTCCCCAAGCTCCACAGGGTGGACACCCTCTGGCAATTCATCCACTTTTATCACCGCCAAGTCGCTGTGGGGATCGGTGCCTACAACCTCTGCTTTGGCAGAATCGCCGTTGTAGAAGATTACTTCCACTTCTTTTGCATTAGAGACCACATGGTAGTTAGTTACTATGTGCCCTTTTTCATCCCAGACGAACCCGGAACCACTCCCTTCCTGAGGGATTTCGGGGTGAGTGAAAGGTAATTGGGGCAAAGTTCCACTTTTGACCACCCTTATTGAAACAACCGCTGGGTTGACCTTTTCGTAAATGCTTATTAGCAGGGCTTCTTCCTCTTCATCCAGAACCGTTCCTGTAACCGCTACTTCTTGGCGTGCTCCAGGCGTTGGAGTAGGGGTGGGTTTAATGGTCTCGGCCTTTGGGGTGGGGGTAGCTTTCGCCGTTTCGGGCTTTGGCTTAGGGGCCAATTCCTGAGCCCAAGGCACTTGTGGGAGCTTAAACTCTAACTTGCACGCCGTGGCTAAGAAAAGGGAAAGGATAACCGCCAGCAGAAGTATCGCTCTCTTCACGCTCATTTCTCCCTCCTTTCAAATTTTCCCTCCGCACATCCAATGGCAATATAAAGCGCAAAGTTTAAGAAATTGTTAAAGCGGCTGCAATTCACCCCAATTTTTGCCCACTTCCAGCTCCACCTTGAGGGGAGCCTTAAGCTCATATGCCCCCTCCATGATTTCCTTGACCAGCGGGGCAACGGTTGGGAGCTCGTCTTCAGGAACTTCCAGGACTAACTCATCGTGGACTTGGAGGACGATGCGCGAGCGAAGCCCTCGCTCTTTAAGTGCTCGGTGAAGGCGAACCATGGCTATCTTTATTATGTCCGCAGCGCTACCCTGAATGGGGGCATTTATCGCCATGCGCTCTGCTGCTGCTTTAACAGTGTGGTGAGCTTTGCTATCCGGAGCCAGTTCAGGGAAGTAGCGGCGACGCCCAAGTATGGTCTCTACGAAGCCTTCTTGCCGCGCTTTCTCTTTGGTCTTTTCAATGTAGACCTTTACCTTCGGGTAACGGGCAAAGTAGCTTTGGATGAACCTGTGGGCCTCTTCAGGGGTAAGGCCTGTCTCTTCAGCCAGGCCATAAGCACTCATCCCATAACTTATCCCGAAGTTTACGGTCTTAGCCAATCGGCGCATCTCCGGAGTAACTTGGTCTATCGGCACGCCAAGGATTACAGAAGCAGTGCGGGCATGGATATCCTCACCCCTGTGGAAAGCCGCTATGAGCTCTTCATCCCCGCTTATGTGGGCTAAAATCCTAAGCTCCACTTGAGAATAATCGGCCGAGAGCAGAACCATACCCTCCTCGGCTATAAAGGCTTTGCGCACAGCTTTACCTATCTCGGTCCTGGTAGGGATATTCTGGAGGTTGGGGTCGCTTGAGGAAAGCCTCCCGGTCACAGTTCCGGTCTGATTGTAGGAGGTGTGGACTCTGCCCGTGGCCTTGTTGACCATCCCAGGCAAGGCGTCCACATAGGTGGATTTTATCTTAGCCAAATGCCTGTGCTCCAATAGCAGGTCTATAACCGGGTGCCTTCCCCGGAGCTTCTCCAAAACATCGGCAGAGGTTGAATAGTGGCCCGATTTGGTCTTGGGTATGCCTTGAGCGGATATGCCCAGTTTGCCAAAGAGGGCATCAGAAAGCTGCTCAGGGGAGTTTACGTTAAAGCGGTAACCTACGAGCCTATAGATTTCTTCTTCCAAGGCTTGGAGTTTCTGGCTCAGCTCCTTAGACATTTCCTTGAGGAAAGGTATATCCAGCTTTACCCCGGCCATTTCCATGTCCATGAGCACAGGAATGAGTGGCAATTCCACCTCGTAGAAGAGCTTGGCAAGCCCCAGTTCTTGCAACTTCTTATCCAATAGCCCGACCAAGCGGTAGGTAATGTCGGCATCAGCAGCGGCATAGGGGGCGACTTTGGAGATAGGCAGTAAGTCCATCGTGGTCTGGTTCTTCCCCTTCCCTATTAGCTCCTCAATTGTAGTCATTTCCACTCCAAGGTATGACCAGGCCAAGTCTTTGAGGTTAAGGCTGCGGCCCGCTGGGTTCACAAGCCAGCCTGCTACCATTGTATCAAAGGCCAGGCCTTTTACCTCCACCCCGTTCCTTCTCAGTATAATCATGTCGTACTTTGCGTGGTGAGCATATTTGGCTATGGTTTCATCCTCTAAGATTTGGGAAAGCTTTTCCCTCACAAGCTCCCAAGGAAGCTGCTGGCCTTCCAGATGGCCGACAGGGATGTAGTATCCTTTGCCTTCGCCGAAAGCTAACGATATCCCTACAAGCCTGGCCTTCATCGGGTCTATGTCAGTAGTTTCCACATCAAAGGCTAAGGCATTGGCTTGGGATATCTTCTCCAGTAGGAGGTTCAGGGAACTTTCGTCTTGGATAACGTAATACTTCCCAGGTTCAGAGCGCTGGCGTATCTCCACTTGGCCTATTAACGGAAGCTGGCGGGCTTCGCCTTCCTCTGGTAGACGCTTGTAGAGGGAGCGAAATTCCAGCTCCCTGAATAGTTCCTTGACCTTTTCCTCATCGTAACCTTGGTAGCGTAGGTCCTCCAAGGTTATGTTCAAAGGGATATCAGTCCGGATAGTGACGAGGCTTTTGTTGAAGAAAGCCCTATCGCGGTTTTCCAAAAGCAATTCCTTCAGGCGTGGCGGGGTGATTTCGTCTATGTGCTGATAAATGCCCTCAATGCTCCCATATTTTCGCAACAGCCTTGTAGCCGTAGCCTCCCCTATTCCGGGGATGCCAGGGATATTGTCGGTTTTGTCGCCGACCAAGGCTTTGTAATCGGCCAACTGGTGGGGTTCAAGGCCATACCGCTCCAAGACTTTCTCCCGGTCATACACGATTGTTTCTGAGAAGCGCCGGCCTGAGGTTATGACCCTGACCTTTGGGCCTATGAGCTGAAAGGCATCGGTATCGCCAGTAACTATGAGTGTATCAATGCCCTCCTCGGAAGCTTTTCGGGCGAGGGTTCCCAGGATGTCATCGGCCTCGTATCCTTCTATAGCTATGGATTTTATCCCTAAAGCTTCCACTACCTGGAATATGCGCCGGAGCTGAACGGCTAAATCTTCCCCCATCTTGGCTCTGGTGGCTTTATATTCAGTAAAAGCTTCATGCCTAAAGCTACGGCCGGTGTCAAAAGCCACAGCTATGTAATCGGGCTTTTCCTCCTTGATAACGCCCAGGAGCATGGAGGTGAAGCCGTAAACGGCGTTAGTCGGCTCCCCTTTGGAGGTGCTCATCTCCAAGGGGAGGGCGTGGTAAGCTCTATAGGCAAGGGCATGGCCATCCACAATCACCAGCTTTTTCATATAGCTATCCCCTCAACTCTTTTTATGATTAGCCTGACCATACCAGGGGGCACATCCCGGGAAAAAGCTGCAGCCAGGATGCGCCCATCCCGGAGCTTTATCCCAAACATGCCTCCTTTATCGCAACGATAGTGTACCTCTGCTGGGCAAACAGGGCCGTATGGACTTTCCTCCAAGGCCTTGGCTGCCCACTTTAAAAGCTTCAAGGCCTCTTCTCTTGTCCCCCCAACCCAAGCCTGAACCTCGGAAGAATCGCCAAGGACTAAAAGCTCAGGGAGAAGCTCGCGGGAAATTTCCTCAAGCCAAGAAAGGGTTTCTTTAGGGGGAGGAGCTGGAACTGGCTCTTCCTTCTGAGCCATTGCCTTTTTCAATATATCCGGCAATTCCCCCACAAAGAAAGGCTTAGGAATTGTGCCAACTATTCCGAGTTCTTCGGGTAAAGGGGAATCGCCTACTGGGATAGCCAGGATTTTAATGTAAGGCTTAACTTCTCTGATGGCCTGAATCAAAGCTTCAGACTTGACATCCTTAAGGTCCATGTCCACGATGGCCAATCTAAAAGGTTCTTCTATCACCTTAGCCAGGGCCTCTTCCCCGGTGGGAGCGATGAAAACCTCATAGCCCCCGATGGACTCCAAAGCCTCCTTAAGGAAGGTAGCGAAAGCAGAATCGTGGTCTACAATTAATACCTTCATCTCCCTTCCCCCTTGCCCCTTTGACAGAAATTTTATCACTTGCTGGGCAATTGCGCAATCAATTTCCCTTT
>CAYOIS010000054.1:0-11601 GCA_964404055.1 uncultured Anaerolineae bacterium
GGTAATTTCAGCAAGGTTGCGGAAAGGGGGTAAAAGTGCTAAAATAAAATCAGGCCGCTACATTTTTCTCCTCGCCTAATAAAATGGAAGGGGGTTTAAAAATGAAAAGCAGAGCTTTTTTGATTCTCTCCGCCGCAGTAGCACTCACAGTGGGAGCCTTCCTTGTTTTCCCCAAGCTTCCTTTTGCCTCCCCTAGCTCCGAAAGGATAACCAACGGGAGTTTTGAGGAAGGCTTTGGCCCCGATGGGGTGGGCCTTGGTTGGTATAAGTTTGACAACGGCGGGAATGCTTCCTACGGCTGGTACGACGATTCTTGGGCTCCGGTTGTGTGGGATGGCTTGCATTCCCAGCTAATTGAGATAAACACCCACTGCCGTGGTGCATCCGACCCCGACCGCTATGCCGGAATCTACCAAACTGTAGCGGTAGTACCGGGGGCAACCTATACCCTTAAAATCAGGGGGATGATAAGGGCTCAAGACGGTGACCCAGTAATAACCGGCCAGGAGGACCCGTATAGCTACAGGGTTCAATGGGGATTTGACCCCGCAGGTAGAACCGATTGGCGTGCTGTAACCAATTGGGTAGAGCTTCCCTGGGACGTGGTTTATCCACGGTCATCTCCTGGAAGGATGCTGGAATATTCCACCAGCTTTGTCGCTCCATCCCCTAAAATCACAATTTTCATCCGGGTCTGGAAGAAATGGGGCACGGCAGGCAGAGAAGTGGACGTCAACTTGGATGGGATAAGCCTTACAGGGCCAGCCCCCGCTGATGTTAGGCCTCCTGAGGTTGACATCTCAGTCCCGCCTTACCCTGCCGTCGGGAAGACTTGGCCGGTCAAAGTGACCGCCTCCAATGATGTCGGTATAGTTTCCCTCAGGCTCTACGATGGCTCTTCGCTTATAGGCAGTGTCTCTTTCTCCACCGGCCCTCTAACCCTGGAGCGTGAATTCCTTTGGACTCCTGCCACTCCTGGGCCTCACGTCCTCAAAGCCGAAGCTTTAGATGCCAGCGGTAAAATCTCCTCCGTCACAATTACCGTGAACGTTGGCCGATGGATTGAGTTCATCCGCAACGGAAGTTTTGAAGGAGGCTTCGGCCCTGATGGGGTAGGCCTCGGCTGGGTCAGGTTTGACAACGGCGGGAATGCCTCCTACGGCTGGTACGACGATACATGGTTCCCGGTGGTGTGGGATGGCCTGCACTCCCAGCTCATTGAGATAAACACTTACTGCCGAGGGGCATCTGACCCCGACCGCTACGCCGGAATCTACCAAGTAGTAACTGGCTTAACCCCCGGTGCTACTTACGAGTTCAGCTTGGCGGCCATGCTCCGTGCTGCTGAAGGGGATCCGGTCATAACCGGAGACGAGGACCCCTATAGCTACGTAGTCCAATGGGGGTACGACCCAAAAGGAGGAACGGACTGGAAAGCAGTAACCAACTGGACCTTTATCCCGGTCAAGTTGTACCCGAGGCTTTCACCTGGAAAATTCAGCCAATATTCCGTCACTTTCAAGGCTCCTTCTTCCCGTATCACCATCTTCATCAGGCTTTGGAAAAAGTGGGGGACCGCCGGGCGCGAGGTGGACTTCAACTTGGATGGAGTTAGCCTCAAAGGCTACGAGCCTTGAGAGGAAGGCAAATCCTAATACTTCTGGCTCTTTTTTTCGCTGTAGCCTTAGAATGGGGTCTGTTGATTTACATAATCTCAAAACCTGAGGGGGAGATAAGGCCTGAAACGCCGACTATCCCCGCTCGTTTCATTGCCCCTGAGGAAGGGATGATACTCTTTCAAGGGCAAAAGGTCACGGTTGAGGTGGAAACCACTCTTTTAGAATTGACAGGGGCTGAATTGTGGGTGAACGGGCGTAGGGCCTTGCCTCTCCCTCAATCTATGGCTCGCTTTTCTGACCGTTGGGTTGTGACTTTCCTTTGGGAGCCTTCCTCCCCGGCCTCTTATACCTTAGAAACCACGCTTAAGACCTCCCAGGGGAATGTGCTAAGGACCCTCCCCTTAACCGTTGAGGTTATCCCTCCTCTTTACCTTTGCTTTGTTTCCGATTTGGCTGGGAACTACGATATCTACAGGATGAGGGCTGATGGGACTTCGCTTGAGGCGCTCATAGCCTCCCCTGCTGAAGAGCGGAAGCCAACTCAGAGTACTGATGGTTCTATAGCTTTCGCCAAGGGGGATGAAATTTGGGTGAAAAGCCGCGATGGCCTTAAATTCCTTGTGAAGGGGCAAGAGCCTTCTTTTGAACCCAAAGGCCACTACCTGACTTTTAGAGGCAATGTCGGCTTAGCTCAAGAGCTTTTCCTCTTAGACGTTAGGAAAGGGATAACCCAGCAGCTCACTTCCGAGTACTCTTTCGCTGGCCAAGCTTCTTGGTCTCCAGATGGGGAAAGGATAGCCTTTGCGGCCCTCAAGGAAGGGAATTGGGATGTTTACATAATCCAAAAAGACGGAAGTGGTCTTATCCGCCTCACGGACCATCCTGCTCAGGACTGGTACCCGGCCTGGTCGCCCGATGGTAAAAAGATTGCTTTTGTCTCATCGCGTGAGGGGTCGCACCAATTGTATTTAGTCAATCCAGACGGCAGTGGTCTTGAGAGATTAACTCAAATTCCTGGCGGGGTTGAGGGGCCTGCTTTTTCTCCTGATGGCCGGCTCATAGCTTTTACAGCTTATACTGGAGAGGGGAAAGGCTTTTCGGCCCGCGAAATTCACCTTTTGTCTTTGGGGACACGCCGTGTCTGGCGCATCACTTACGATAAGTTTGATGAGACAGATGTGACGTGGTGTTCGCATTAGGAATCACTCGGCACACTTGACGGCTTTCCATACCAGGGCGCGGATTGCCTGAAGCAATCCCCCCGAGGCTTGGGGATTGTTTCGCTCGCTTCGGGGTGTGGGGGCAAGTAGTGGCGAAGTAGCGCTTCGCACTTACATCAGCTTCCTGCGTTTCGGTATTTCGGCCAGCACTTTCAATCCGATCGCTTCCAATTCTTCCCGCGACTTTAAGGTGTCATCCAAGTAATCCAGGAGGAAAGCCAATGCTATCCCAGCCCCTAGAGCTAAGGCCAGTTTCAGCGGGAGGTCAAGTTTTTCCCGCAAGCTTGGCCCGATGGGGTAAACCACTGGTGGGTCTATGAGGATAAGCCGGGCTTGTTGCGTTCCGAGTTGGGGGAAAAATTCCGCTGGCTCCCGAATCAAATCTGCTGCCGTTTTGGCTATTTCTTCCAGTTGGTGTGGGTCGTGCCAGGAGAGATGTACAGTGAGGATGCGGTGTTTTGATTCCGAAGCTATGGAGCCGTAAAGGCTTCCGAGGGGTAAGGAGAGCCTGGAGGCCACTTTATCGGCAAATGCTCGGCTCCTAACCACTTCCGCCATGTCATCCACCAAGTATTCCGAGGCAAGCCAAGTATAATATCGGTCGTAGGCATAATAGTTTCCGCTTGATTGTGGTATTATCCCCACCACGAAGCGCATGGAAGTGCCGTACCTAAGATGGCGAGGGTGCTTTGTCAGGAGGCTACCTACGAGGACTACCAGGAATATGAGGGCAATAAGCCAGAGGTAACGCCTTAAAATTCCCCAGCATCTTCGTAATTCCATGTTTCTTCCTCCTCCGAGGTCAATCCACCTAATTCTTCCAAGGCTTTCAATACTTTGCTCATGGCTTCAGCGGGGGATTTGAGGATTATTTCCGGCTCCAAATGTATGGTAGTCCAGCCCAAGGCGGCCAATTCGTAATCTTGAGCCGCAGATTTTTCCCGCACTAAACCCGAAAGCAGAGGCTCTTCATCGCACATAATCGCCAATTTCCCTTTCCGGCAGAAGAAAGCAAAATCTACCTCTTTTTCCTCTTCCTCCCTTTGGATTAGGAAGCGCCTCTCGGCAGGAAGGCCGTTTTCTCGGAAAATTTCCCACAGGCTTTCCTCAGCCTCGCCTCCAATCCATAAGTCGTTTATTTCTTGAGCTTTGAAAAGCCTGCCAAGGGTTGTTGGGATGAAAGTTATGCGGCGGAGTCTCCGGCTGGGGATTGGCTTGGGAAGCTTCTCAAGTGGGCCTATTTCAACTTTGTAGTACCATTCATTGGCTCTTGGATGTTCTGGTTCCTCTGGCAGAAGTTCTATGCGTCGGGCAAGGCGGTAGGCTTTAACTGGGGCATAGTAATTTATGGCCAGGCCTTCAGGCCCGAAGATTTTTGTCTGGTAGAAAGCGAGGTACTCTGCCCCAAGGCGCGATGGCGCACTCTTCACCGGTATCCTGTACCACCCTTCCCGGCGGGCTATCTCCATATCCCTTGGGTTGTTCATGATAACTACGAGCACTGGGGCAAGTTCGTCTACTTCCATCATTCTACCTCCAAATCCGGTGCAAATTTCCTAAGGTTTTCCCTGAGCTCAAGCAAAGCTAAATCCTTAGCCTTCGCCTCCAGCATTATATCAAAATCGCGTTGGCTTGTCATCAAGGCCGTTCGGCAGAAGGCAATGAATTCAAATGGGTCCACAAAATCAGCATGCTCTGTTGGATGTGGTGGGTAGGCTCTCCTCTTGCCTGCCTCTTCCACCAGCTTCATAGCCGTCCGAGGCGAGCTGAAGTGAACTTTAGGCGTTGTTCCGGCTGGCCAGGTTCTGAGGCATAAGCTAAGTGCTTCCCCTTCCTCAAGCTCATCCCTGTTGTTGAGGAAGTGAAGGTGGTCAAAGACCAGAGGTATGCCTGTCCGGTTGTGGACCAAGAGGGTATCTTCCACAGAGAAGAGGGAATCATCGTTTTCCAAAGCCAAGCGCGAAAGCACCCATTGCGGAAGCTTTTCCAAGACCTTGCATAGCCTATCTAAGGCTGAAAGCTTATCTCCGTAGGTTCCTCCGGCATGGATTACTACTACTGCTTCTGGCCCTAAGCCCATCGCTTCTAGAATCTGAGCAAGAGCAAAGAGTTTCCTAAGGCTATGGTCAACCACTTCCTGTTGGGGTGAGGTTAGGTTGATGTAAGGGGGGTGGAAAGAGAGGCGTATACTTCTCTCCTTGGCCATTTTCCCCACTTCTTCTAACTCTTTAGAGCATTCCTCAATCTGGCGGTGGAAGGAGGGGAAATCAGGGTGAGCGATGTAAGGTGCAAGTTCAGGGGCGAGCCGGTAAAACTTTATCCTCTTGCGTTCCAGGTAGAGGATTATATCGCGTAGGTAAGCGAGGCTAACGCTTAGGTGTGGGCTATTCTGCCACCGGCGGGAGTCGTATGGCCTTAGGCTGGGATGGCCCAAGATTTTTACCGGGAAGCCTAAGCGCAAAACACCTCCTAACGGGAGAACCGCCCCATGACTTCGGCTACAGCCAGGACATGACCTTCCATGGCTTTTAACACTTGTGCTTTTTTAGCCTTGGGAGGGACATCAAGGGTTGTGTCTAAAGCGTAAAGCCTGAAGAAATAGCGGTGGGCTGGCCCTGGTGGCGGGCATGGCCCTCCGTACCCTATCTTCCCAAAGCTATTGTACCCCTGCAAAGAGCCGTCGGCTAAAGAGGGAAGGGGAGGAATTCCCTCAGGCAGAGAGGAGGTTGAAGGGGGGATGTTGTAAAGGAGCCAGTGGTTGAAAACTCCTCCTGGGGCGTCTGGGTCATCGCAGATTAAAACAAGGCTTTTGGCCTCAGGCGGGACTCCGGTCCAATTCAGAGGCGGGGAGATGTTTTCTCCTTCGCAGGTGTAGCGTTTGGGGATTATCCCTCCGTTTTCAAAGGCTGGGCTGGATATGGTAAACCCTTTAGGCGGCGTAGGAAGGGGTGAGGGGAAAGCGGTCGGGGTTGGGGAAGCCAAGGGGGGCAGGGGTGAAGGGGTTGGTGCTGGCCGGCATGAGGTAACCAAGAGCGCTATTATTGCAACAAAAAGGATTTTCTTTGCCATGTTTACCTCCTTATCTTGGTCCTTTTTTGCGCTGCCCTTTAATATTTTAACCTCTTTTCGCCTGCAATACCAGAACCCCGCCGATTATCAGGGAAGCCCCCAGAATTTGAGGCCATTCCATCCTCTCTCCAAAGAATAGAGCTCCGAAAACGGCCGCGGCCACAGGCTCAAGGTTAGCGGTTATGCTGGCTACGCTTACAGGTATAAAGCGTAGGGCAGTTATGTAGCAGAAGCCTCCTCCAAGGGAGGGGATTATGCTCAGAGCCAAGAGCCAAAGCAGAAGCTTCAAATTGCGCAAGGGGAGCGCAATTGCCTTTAAGTTAAAGGGCAATAGGAAAATTGCTCCCAAACCCATGGAGTACATCAAAGTGTCCAGAACGGTATGGCGTTGCACAGCCAGCTTGTTGAAGATGTTGTAAAAGCTATAGGTGAGGCCAGCTCCGAGGCCCAGAAGCACCCCGTAGAGGTTTAGCCTTAAAGTCCCAGGCTTGTAAATCCCTGCTACTAAGGCGCTTCCTGTAAAGGTTAAAGCTATAGCCGCAATTTTAACGTTGGTAAGTTTTTCACCAAAGAGGAAGTGGGAAAATATCGCCACCCATGCTGGGGCAGTGTACATGAGGATAGCAGCCATACCCACGCCTATGGCGTCAATAGCGTAAGCGTAAACAGGGTAGAAAATTGCTATGCCCAGCAGGGCGTACCCCAGAAAAAGAACCCAATCAACTTTCTTAGGGGAGAATTTCCCTCGGAAAGCCTGGGCCAGGAATACGATGAAAGAAGTAAAGGCAATGCGGAAGAAGACGATGTTCAAAGGGGTAAAATTTGGCTCCAAAGCCAGAATCGTTTTGTAGAAAAGGCCGAGGGTGGCCCAGAGAAGCGCTGCTATCACCACTAAGGCAAACCCCAAAAGTTCGCGGTTCAATTTGGCCTCCTCTGCGGGATTGAATATAATCGGTTTAGAACAATGTAGGGAGATAATTCTGTGGAACTTTTTCTAAGGCTGCTTTTAGCCCATATGTTAGGCGATTTTGTGTTCCAACCAGCAGGTCTTGTCGACTTGAAGAGACGAAGCATTAAAGGCATCATTGTGCACGCAGGAGTAATATCGTTCTGGACCTTGGTTGCAGTCTGGAATTACCCTTTCGGGTGGGCTATAGGCCTCCTCCTTTCTGCAATGCATTTTACCATAGATTGGGCTCGCTATTACTGGCGTTATAGCAGTGCGCTGGAAGAGCTCGCCTTTTTCCTCGGTGATCAATTCCTACACTTTGGCACTATAATGGGAACGATGGCTGCTTTCGGCGTTTTTATCCCTTGGGAAGAGTTCAAGCATCCAGCTGATATGGCCTCGCCTCTAAAGCTCATGCTCGCCCTTATCCTCCTAATCTTTTTGATTTGGATTGTGCCACTCCTGGAGAAAATGGTAGTTGAAATAATCCCCTATTGCTCCCACTCAAGTCGCCAGATAAAAGTTAACCCCGTTCAGCGTTTTACAGGGGCTATAGAAAGGGTTTTGGCTTTGGTTATATTCGTAAAAGTTAGCCCCTTTATCGCCATCCTTGCGTTCATTCCCCGCATTTTTACCGATTCTAAGAGGCGCTGTGCCTTCTACAGGGCTGCCTTGAGCTTGGCCTTCACCTTGCCAGTGGCCTATTACTTGGCAAAGTTCTGACTTTCCTCAAGGCTGGCGTAGGAAAGGAGGTTTGGATGAGCGCTAAGGCTAAAGGAAACGAAGAGCTGAGGAAAAGGATTGAGGATTTGGAAAAGGAGGTAGAGGAGCTGAAGAAACGCTGGCCTGCCCATTCGGTAAAACCGGCTATGCTTATGCAGTTGGAAGAATTGGAAGCAGAATTGGAAAGGCTTAGGAAAGAGCTTAAGGAGAGCGAAGGTAAGTGAGCTAAGAAAGCGGTGGTTATCCCCAATAAGCATGTTCAAGGAACTGGCCCCGTTGCAGAAGCATGCCCGCTCAAAGCCGTAAAGCAAGATGCTCCTCCGAGTTGGCTCTGCCGAAGCTTTTAAGGCCCCGTTGAAGCCTCAACTTTCCTCAAGTATGGTGTAAGAAGTGTAGATTGGAGCGGCCTTTTCCAGCATTGCCCCCACAGAGCAGTATTTTTCCCTGGACAATTGTATGGCCCTCTTGACCGCTTCCTCTGAAATCCCTTGGCCTTTCACGATGTATTCCAGGTGGAATTCGGTGTAGACTTTGGGATGCTCCGGAGCTCTCTCCGCTCTCACTTTGACTTGGAACGATGTAACCTTTTGGCGTTGCTTTTTCAAGATGCTTATCACATCCATAGCAGTGCAGCCAGCCAGAGCAATAAGGACCAGTTCCATAGGTGTGGGGCCAAGCTCAGAACCACCTACTTCCTTACGGCTGTCTAAGACTATGGCTTTGCCCGATGAAGCCCACCCTATGAAGCTCAGGCCATCAACCCAAGTTACTTGCGCTTCTACCATGGCTAACCTCCTTTGAGCGAAGAGATTGCTTTCCTCACAGCCTTTATATCCGGCTCCACAATTATCGGTTTCCCGGCTGCTTTCATCGCTGCTCCCACATCCTTGAGCCCGTTGCCAGTTACCAGGACTACTACCTTCTCTTCAGGGCCTATGAGCCCTTCCTTCCGGGCTTTCAAGAGGCCAGCGAACGGAGCAGCTCCAGCCGGCTCGGCGAAAATTCCCGCTTCCCGCCCCAGTAATCTCATCGCCTCCAGAATTTCCTCATCGCTTACCGTGATGAAGGCCCCGCCTGTATAGCGGACGGCCCGCAGCGCCTTTACCCTATCCCTCGGCATCCCCACCGAAATTGAATCAGCTATGGTGTGGGGTTCTACCGGCTTCACTTCTTCTGTCCCTTCCTTCCAAGCATTGTAAAGGGCAGCCGACCCTTCCGCCTGAACCCCCATGAGCTTGGGGAGTTTATCAATCCAACCTAACGAGATTAGGTCCCTTAGCCCTTTCCCCAATCCGCCGATTATGCACCCGTCTCCAACTCCTACCAAAATCCAGTCGGGGGCTTTCCAGCCCAATTGCTCACATATCTCGTAGGCAGCCGTTTTCTTCCCTTCAGAGAGGTAGGGGTTATAGGCTGTGTTTCGGATGTACCAGCCGTATTCTTTTGAAGCCTCAAGGCAGAGGTCAAAGGCCTGGTCGTATGTTCCGTCTACGGCCAGAACGGTGGCTCCGTAGATTAAAAGTTGGGCTATTTTGCCCTGTGGTGCGGTTTTAGGGACGAAAATTATGCACTTGAGGCCTACACTGGCGGCAAGGCCTGCCAGTGAAGAGGCTGCGTTTCCAGTGCTGGCTGCGGACATAACTTCTTTCCCCAGCTCTATAGCTTTAACAATGCCCACTGCGCTCGCGCGGTCTTTCAGGGAAGCCGTCGGCTGACGCCCCTCGTCTTTGATGTAGAGGTTGGGCATGCCAAGCTTTTCCCCGAGCCTTTTGGCGTGGTACATGGGAGTCCACCCCACCGTAAGAGGCGGGGTAGGGCTATCCGGTTTCACCGGGAGGAGAGGCTTGTATCGCCATATAGTAAAATCCTGGCTTGAGGCCAACCGCGTCGGGTCAATGTAGCGAGCTATTTCGCGGTAATCGTAAACTACATCCAAAATCCCTTCATCCCCGTGGTGAGGGCAAACGTAAAGCACCTCATCCACGCTGTACTCTTGCCCACATAATACGCACTTTAGGCCTAAGACGTGCTTCATTGCCGACCTCCGCAGTATTTTACAAAGGTTTCAAAGATTTTGGCCATGGGCGGACCAGAAAAATTTTCCGGGTGCCACTGCACACCCAAGACGAACGAGCTCTTGTCTGCCTTCTCAATAGCTTCAACGAGCCCGTCTTCAGCCCAGGCGACGGCTTCAAAACCTGGAGCGACCTCTTTTACTGCTTGGTGGTGGCGGCTGTTAACCCCTAAGGATGAACATCTCAGTATTGAGGCCAAGAGCGAATTTGGCTTCAGTGTGACTGTATGGGCTATGTGGTCAGGAGGAAAATCGGGTGGCATAAAACTGTGAAGGCCAGAGCCTGGTCTTTGGTGTGGTATATCCTGGAACAAGGTACCCCCGGCAGCTACGTTGAGTACTTGAAGGCCACGGCATATTCCCAGAATCGGCTTCCCTAACTCCAAAAATTTTCGGGCCAGGAAAATCTCAGCCCTATCTCTTTCCAAATCCACCCAGGTAAGCCACTCTGTTGGCTCTTCCCCGTAGAAGTAAGGGTGAACATCCCCGCCACCCCCTAAGAGGAGGCCATCGGCAAAACCAGCTACTTGTGCCAGGCCATCTTCTCCGAGGAGTGGGATTATCAATGGGATTCCTCCAGCTTTCTCCAAAGCGTCAATGTAAGCTAAGAACTGTCCTTGGAGGCGTGCCCTATAGCTGGGCAGGATTTCGCACTCAAAGTTTACGGCGGGAAAGGCCACCAAAGGCTTGCTCATCGGACAGCCAGAGCCAGCAATATTGAAGCTACGCCAGCCATCAAAGCCCCGAAATAGAAAGGAGCAGAGGGGGAGAAGACCTGCCACAGAACCCCAGCGATGAAGCTTGAAGGGAAGGCCATTATCCCCACGGCGCTGTGGTAAAGGCCGTACGCGCTTGCCCTTAGGGGTGATGGGACAAGGTCGGCAACAAGCGCTCTTGCCACCCCTTCCGTAAGGCCGTAATAGATCCCGTAAGCTACGTAAAGGAACCAGATGTGCCAAGCCTTAAAGGCCAGAGCAAATCCGAGGTAAATCAGTGCATAAGCTATCCAGCCAGCTATTATCACCCTCCTACGGCCAATGCGGTCAGAAACCTCTCCTGCGGGCATGGAGACAAGGGAGTAAAGGACGTTGAAGCCCACCAGCATCACCGTTATCTGGAATACGTTCAGCCCTACGTTCTGAGCTCTCAGGATAAGGAAAGCATCGCTGGAGTTGCCCAAAGTAAAAAGGACAACAGCCAGGAGGAAGAATAGGAACCTTCTATCAAAGTTTCGGGGGGACAGAAGGAAAGGGGCGGATGTTTCCCTCTTAGACGGCTTCACCTCAGTGACGAAAAGGAGGGCAAGGGCTACGGCGATGAAACCTGGTATCATGGCCAATAGGACAATTAAGCGGTAGGTTTGGAGGGAAAGGGCCATAGCTCCCTTTTGGCTCAAATACACCACCAAAGCAGCCAAAGCTAACCCTGTGACAGCGCCGGCGGTATCGGCAGCACGGTGGAAACCGAAAGAGCGCCCCCGGTTCTCCAGAGGAGAAGAATCGGCCACGAGGGCATCTCGCGGTGAAGTCCTTATCCCTTTGCCTACCCTGTCAGCAAAGCGAATGGCCAGCACTTGGGGCCAGGAGTTAGCGATGGCTAAGAAAGGTTTGGCTATGGAAGAGAGCCCGTAGCCCAGCACTACGAGGCTTTTCCTTCT
Source organism: uncultured Anaerolineae bacterium (assembly GCA_964404055.1). Classification (GTDB taxonomy): domain Bacteria; phylum Chloroflexota; class Anaerolineae; order SpSt-600; family SpSt-600; genus SpSt-600. The sequence continues at coordinate 11,312 of CAYOIS010000054.1, forward strand.
CCCGAGCAAATCGGAAAACCAGCCCGAAAATATCTTCAGAAGGCTGGCCGTTGCTTCGGCTATGCCTTCTATAAGGCCGATGATAGAGGTTTTTACCCCTAAAACATTAGCCAGGAAAAGTGGGAGGAGGGTCAGGCTCATCTCGGAGCTTATATCCGTGAGGAAACTGACCAGCCCTAAGACTAAAACATTGCGCGTTAGGCCCAAAGCCGTCTTTGCTTTTATTACCGCAGAATTTGACCTCATTTCCCAACCCCGAATTTTGAGCTTATTATACACCCCAGCCCTTA